>NZ_JBHIPW010000086.1:0-46954 GCF_042196265.1 Bartonella sp. AP1QHHD | reverse complement strand
TTTATCTCCTTGAATATGCTGGAGATACAATGCCTTTTTGCTAATTATGTTCCAAAAGGGATAAAGAGCAGCTAAAAAGGAATAGGAAAGATCTAAAGTTAAGATCGAGATCATCATGGTGGGGCATTTTCTTTTGAAACTTTTGTTTAAAGCGCGCTCATAGAGAGTTTTTGTTGATCATAAAAAAGGGGGGTGAAAACGACAAGGCATGCCTATAGGGCTTTATGAGGTCATTATAATATAGATGCTGTTTTATTTATATTCTTTCATAAATTTGAATTTTTATCTCATGACAATGTTTTGGTTGATAAACATATGATAAGCGTTACGAATGGGAATATATTTATGTTTCATAAATAAAAGCACATTTTGTATAGAGAGCTCTTTCTTTGTGTTTTCGCTATTGTATTCTTTTGACAAATGCTTTTCTTTTTGATTGTATCAAAAAGTTTAAAGAGAGATCTTGTTAGGATATAAAATGTTTCGTTCAACTTTTTTTAAAAATCGTGAAATCTATGGACCTCTTTGTATTGGCTTTGATCCGAGCCATAAAGTTTTGCAATCGTGGAAACTAAGCTTTGATTATAAAGGTCTAAAAGATTTTTGTGATATTCTCTTAACAGCAGTTGTTGGTAAAGTGGGTATTATAAAGCCGCAAGTCGCATTTTTTGAATTATATGGTGTGGAAGGTCTTCAAGCTCTCAAAGAACTGATTGAAAATGCACACGAACAAGGCATATTGGTTCTGGCGGATGCAAAAAGGGGGGATATTGGCTCTACTGCTGAAGCCTATGGTAAGGCTTGGCTTGGTCCAAGTAGTGCGTTCAAGGTGGATGCCATGACAGTTAATCCTTTTTTGGGTTTTGATGCTCTTATTCCTCTGATAAAGGTTGCAGAAGAAACAGGAGCAGGGGTTTTTGTGGTTGTTCAGTCTTCTAATCCAGAGGGGAAACAAATACGAAATGCGCTTATTGGTGATCAGACACTCTCTCTTCATCTTGCACAGTGTATTTGTGATTATAATAGTCAGTCTTCGGTTATTTATCATAATATTGGCCCCATAGGTGCGGTTATAGGAGCGACATTAGGATCTGAATCAAAAGACACAATCGAGCAGTTAAAAAATAGTCTGTTTCTCGTTCCGGGTATTGGCGCTCAAGGTGGAACAATGACACAACTAGCAAATCAATTTCCACAAAGACTTTGGCAGAATGTTATTCCCTCTGTATCACGCTCTATTACAGATGCTGGACGAAATATTGTTGATTTAAAAAATGTTATCAATCATTTTGCAGAACAAGCGCAAAGCACACTGATGTCTTGAGGATTTTTGCATCTGTAATAAATCTGAAGAATTCTGAAAGGGAGGGCTTTTGAGGGGGATGCTTCCGATTTATCCAGAA
Organism: Bartonella sp. AP1QHHD; assembly: GCF_042196265.1. Lineage (NCBI taxonomy): Bacteria > Pseudomonadati > Pseudomonadota > Alphaproteobacteria > Hyphomicrobiales > Bartonellaceae > Bartonella > Bartonella sp. AP1QHHD. Next base: position 45,551 of record NZ_JBHIPW010000086.1, on the reverse strand, counting down.
TCAACAGTCGCTTTGAGGTTTCTTTCAACAAGCACAGATGTCTTTTCATTGAATGTTAAGCGGGCATTTCATGTTGAGCGGGGGGCTATGTTCCTATTGAAAATGCAAATATTTTCAGTAGATTGCCTTAAGGGTAAAGGTTTGCATCTTTTAAAAGCAAAAGCTTATGTATATTGTTACCAGTTTCCAGTTGATAAAGTTATTGCAGCGTTTGTTTCTATAAGATAGACACACGTTATCGGTGAATATATATATTGTTGTTAGAGAAAAATATGTTATCAAAACAAGAAAAAACCAAAGCCCGTTTACCCCGGGGGTTTGTTGATCGTACAAGTGCACAGTTGTATGCAACTGAAACAATGATTGCGCAAATTCGTGAAGTTTATGAACTTTATGGTTTTGAAGCACTGGAAACTCCAATTTTTGAATATACAGATGTGCTGGGTAAGTTTTTACCGGATTCAGATCGTCCAAATGCGGGCGTTTTTTCGCTACAAGATGATGATGAGCAATGGATGTCTTTGCGCTATGATCTTACCGCGCCTCTTGCTCGTTATTTTGCCGAGAATTTTGAAGTTTTGCCAAAGCCTTATCGCAGTTATCGTCTTGGCTTTGTTTTTCGCAATGAAAAACCAGGTCCAGGGCGGTTTCGGCAATTTATGCAGTTTGATGCGGATATTGTTGGAACACCAACGGTAGCAGCTGATGCCGAAATTTGTATGATGGCAGCCGATAGTTTGGAAAAACTAGGGTTTCAACATCATGAATATGCCATTCGTCTGAACAACCGAAAAATTCTCGATTGTGTTTTAGAGAAAATTGGTTTGGGGGGAAATGAGCAGGCTGAAAAGCGCTTAACTGTCTTAAGAGCAATTGATAAGCTGGATAAATTTGGTTCTGAAGGGGTGCGTTTGCTTTTGGGAAAAGGGCGTTTGGATGAAAGTGGTGACTTTACAAAAGGGGCGGAGCTTAAGGAAAAAGAGATTGAGTGTATTCTTACCTTAACTGCTGCTGGAGCTGAAACAACAGAAGAAACGCTTGAGGCTCTTAAAGAAGTGGTTGGTGATCATGTTCAAGGGCGTGAGGGAATTCGTGAGCTTGAGGAAATGCAAGCAATTTTTGCCGCAAATGGCTTTCAGAATCGTATCAAGATTGATCCATCGGTGGTGCGTGGACTGGATTATTATACAGGTCCTGTCTTTGAGGCTACGTTGCTGTTTGATGTTTTCAATGATGATGGGCAGAAAGTTGTTTTTGGCTCCGTTGGTGGTGGTGGGCGCTATGATGGATTGGTGGCACGCTTTCGTGGTGAAAACATTCCAGCAACAGGTTTTTCAATCGGGGTCTCACGCTTGATCGCTGCTTTGCAAAATCTTGGAAAGTTGCCTATGAAGGAGACAACAGGGCCGGTTGTGGTGCTGATGATGGATAAAGAGCCAGAGGCGGTTGCTGGTTATCAAAAAATGGTGATGCAGTTGCGTGGTGCGGGAATTCGTGCTGAGCTCTATTTGGGGGCATCGGGGATAAAAGCGCAGATGAAATATGCAGATCGACGCCAAGCGCCTTGTGTGGTTATCCAAGGCTCACAAGAACGTGAGAGCGGAAAAATACAGATTAAAGATTTGATTGAAGGGGCGCGTTTGTCTCATGAAATTAAGGATAATCAAACATGGCGTGAAAGTCGACCAGCACAAGTGACGGTTTATGAAGATCAATTGGTCAAAACAGTACAGGATATTTTAGCCGCCCAAAAATGATAATGGTAAAAGTCTTTATCGAAGTGATTGTTCGAAATATTTTGGAAATTTGAAATTCAATTTTTAAAATTTGTGCTTTGCTCGTTTATACGTGTTGGTGCACGCGTTCAAAAGCGGGGTTTTGAAGTGCGTGCGGCATAAAAGAGAGATTTTTTAAGAGATAAATAAGCGCTATTTGCTATAAAACGTGCCCTTCTGAGGATGCGATGATAATGCGTTAAAATGAGCAAAAAAAATTGTAACGAACAAAAACTCTGAGAAAATTAAAGGGTTTCACGTAACGCTTCTGCAAAAGTTTATAAAAATATTGACAAGTTCATATTGGCTTCATCTTTGAATTCTCATCTATGAGTATCAAATCCTTTGATGTTCTCTTCTTGGACATTACAAAATCTAGCCTTATTGCAAAAGGAGGGAGAACTAGAGCGTTTTATCCTAAAAGACTTTTTAAGCTTCAAAAAACAATGGAATGACTTAAATCGAACAATTTTTTACAGGAGCATGTTTGGATGAATTGTAAGCTGCCATAATGGTAACTTACTAATAATATGCATTTTTCATAAAGTCAATTCTTTAACGGAGAAATGAAAATGGTCCAATATGATTTTACTCTGCTCTATGAACGAAATCCCTTTATTCTTGAAAGACCTGAGAATATTGGAAAATCATTTAAACTTCCTCCTTCAAATTTCGGATTTGAAGATCTTCCGCAAATTACCTTTTCAGGCGCCTCGTCGTGTCGGCGTATGATTTTTGGGTTATCATTTACTGGTATGAAAGCATTTTTTGTGATGTTGTGGCAGGTAGGGAAAATGTTAGATGAGGGGGATGATGTGGACTTATGGTTTGATCAGATAACATTGGATCATGATATTCTTGAAGAATTTTTGACTTGCGATCTTTCAATTCAAGAACCAGAATATCTTAATTTTGAAAGTTTTAAAGAAGGTATCAAAGAATTAGAAACAAATAAAATTGTAGCGAAGGGGACAAAAAAAGATTGTTATTTCATCAATCCAGATATTTTTGGTCTTCCTGAATGTGATGAAGATTTTGAGTTCGATGAAGAGGAAGAGATAGAAGCACACTTTACGGTAGAATACCCGAATAAACAACTTCTTTAACCGTTTTTCTCTTAGAGAAAAATAAAAGCTTAGAATAAATGGCTATGAGAACAGTAATGAGTCTGTTTATGGTATGTGAATTGGAATGTTTGCGGGATTTTTTTGATTGAATCTTCTTTATAAACGGTTCTTTATGCAGAGCAGTTTTTATACCATATTTGCTTCTTTTTATGAGACATAAGTTAATTTGAACTGTGCGCCTCTTCAAACAAATGTTTGATCTGTATTTTCCCTCTTGATGCTTTTGTGAACCTTGCAGTCTTGATGTTCACAGCTTTCGCCTTTGAAAGCATTTACGAGAAGCATTTTCACTCTTTTTAATCGTTTATTCATATGCCAATCCCACATGTTGTGGGCAAGAAAATGGTTTTGATGGTTGCAATATAAGAAGGGATAAAATGAGACACTCTTATGATATTCAGCTTTCACATTCAATAATGCAAAATTATAAATTATCTCTATAAATCAAACCATTTTCAACATAAAGGTTTTCTCAATATGAGGAGCTGAGCGTTGATTTTGCATAGTTTATCTATATGTTAATCCTTGATGTTTCCGAGAGAGTTTTTGCATGAATTTGCGCATTTGGCAATTGTATCCCCCTTTTTTGATAGCGTGCAACAGCTTTTAGCTCTTTATTTTTTAGCGCTACAACGGGATTTTTCATCGGCAATTTTCCAAGCTTTTGCAAAGCCGTTAAAACATGAAAGATTTATTGAAAAATTATTGTTGGAATATTTTCTCACTGAAGGCGCACAATCAACTTATCGTGTCTGCTTTCACGAATAGAGGTTGCAAAAAGTAAACGACACAAATTTCCTGAGGAGGGAGATTTGTGTCGTAAAATTTTGTTTAAATAGACGATTGGGGGAATTAGCTTTTCAAGGCTTTTAAAACATTTTGTGGTGAAGAAACTTCGTAAGGATCTGTTGCACAATTATCTGAAAAACCTGTTTCTTCGAACCATTGTTCAACTACACCATCATTAATAACAGCTGCATAGCGCCATGATCGCATGCCGAAACCAACATTGTCTTTTGCAACCAGCATACCCATTTTGCGCGTGAATTCACCAGAGCCATCGGGAATTAATTTCACATTTTTGATATTTTGTGCTTTTCCCCAAGCATTCATGACAAAAGCATCATTGACGGAAAGACAATAAATTTCATCAATACCCGCTTGTTTAAATTCATCATAGAGTTTTTCAAAATCAGGCAGCTGAAAGGTTGAGCAAGTAGGGGTAAAAGCTCCAGGAAGAGAAAAAAGAATAACACGCTTTCCTTTAAAGTAAGCATCGCTGTTAACTTCTTGCCACCGATAAGGATTGTCTCCATCCACTGATTCATCGCGTACGCGTGTGTGGAATGTTACATTGGGAACTGTTTTTTTCATCATCATGATGCTCCTGTATTCTTTTACGAAAATTTTGTTTTAAAACAGCCTTCGTATTTAAAAACATATGGCAAAAAGCGTTTTAAATAAAAGGGCTTCTTTAAAAATTCTTACTTCTGGTGAGTGTGCAAATATTTCACACTTCCGTCAAGTAGAATTAATGGTCGACTTTGGATACTCTTCACCTTAAAGTTAAAGGAAAGAATATGAAGGATTGATATGACCGTAAAGACAGTTTTAACCACGGCTTTTGAGGGGCAAAAACCGGGAACGTCTGGTTTGCGCAAAAAAGTGTCTGTTTTTCAACAACCCCATTATGTAGAAAACTTTATACAGTCTCTTTTTAATAACATTGGGCCTCTTGAAGGAAAAATGTTGATTCTTGGGGGGGATGGGCGCACTTTTAATCGTACTCTCCTTCAGATTGTGTTGAAGATGGCGGCGGCGCATGGTGTCTCTCTTATTAAAATGGGAAGGGGCGGTATTCTTTCTACACCTGCCGTTTCGCATCTTATTCGTAAAACTCATGCCCATGGTGGACTTATTCTTTCTGCAAGCCATAATCCTGGTGGTCCAGAAGGAGATTGTGGTATTAAATACAATGTTTCCAATGGTGGGCCCGCTCCTAATTCTTTATGTGATGCTATTTTTGCAACATCGCAACGTCTTTCTTTTTATAAAATTCTTGAAGCACCAGATATTGATTTAGATAGGCAAGGTACGATCTTTATGGGAGCCATGCGGATTGATATTATTGATCCTGTCGCTGATTATGTTGCTTTGATGCAGGAGCTTTTTGATTTCGACTGTATTGCCAAGGCCGTTGATCGAGGTCTTACTTTACGGTTTGATGCCATGCATGCGGTAACAGGGCCTTATGCTCATGAAATTTTTGAAAAATGTTTAGGATTTTCTGAAGGGACGGTGGTTAATGGTATTCCTTTGCCAGATTTTGGAGGCGGTCATCCAGATCCCAATTTGGTTTATGCCAAGGCTCTTTATGATTTATTGATGTCAGAGAAAGGACCAGATCTTGGCGCAGCCTCTGATGGTGATGGAGATCGTAACCTCATTATTGGTCGTCAACAATTTGTTTCGCCTTCGGATTCGTTGGCTATTATGGCTGAACATGCACACCTCATTAAAGGATATCGGAAAGGCGTGGTGGGGATAGCACGTTCTATGCCGACGGGGCGTGCTGCTGATCTGGTTGCGGAAAAAAAAGGACTAAACTTTTTTGAAACGCCAACGGGATGGAAGTTTTTTGGAACCCTTTTGGATGCGGGAAAAGTAACCTTTTGTGGTGAAGAAAGCTTTGGAACGGGCTCTCATCACATCCGCGAAAAAGATGGTTTATGGGCTGTATTATTTTGGTTAAATCTTTTAGCGGTAACAGAAAAAACTGTCGCACAAATTGTTCAACAGCATTGGCACACCTATGGGCGTTTTTACACGTTACGGCATGATTATGAAGAAGTCGAAGCAGACAAAGCTTTGGAAATTATAGAGCATTTGCGTGCGCACTTACCACATGCAGGAACTGAAATTGCTGGATTTTTCGTCAAAAAAGCAGATGATTTTACATATCATGATCCCGTTGATCAGAGCGTTAGTACGCAGCAAGGTATCCGTATTTTTTTCGAGAATGGCGCACGGTTGGTGGTTCGTTTGTCGGGAACAGGGACGCTAGGTGCTACTTTACGGCTTTATTTTGAACAATATGAAAGTGATCCGCGCAAACACAATTTTAATCCGCAAGACGTTCTTAAACCTTTGCAACAGGTGGCATTAAAACTGTTAAATATACAACAAGCATTGGGGAGAGATCACCCTGATATTATCACCTAAGATCATTGGAATGTTTTTTTGTAAAGGTATGATGATTGATCACATGGGTGTGATTTTAGGGGCGTGATTTTATGTGCATAAGGGAGATCTTCCATTTTCAAGCTCTCTTTGTTTTTTCCTCTCTTACATATCAATCGGATTCCTAAAACTGCCGGATTCTTAAAACTAAATGCTGTAGGAAATTATAATCGAGCATAATCGGAGCATTTATGTCCAATGGGTTTGCTCAATGGCTTGATAGAAATTTTTGTTTAATAGGGGAATGTTTCTCATACAAAACAAAATACGATCATTATTGCACATTTCATATGTTTGTTTTAAAGAAGCTTCTCTCTCAAGACACTAAAAACGCATCTTATGCGTGTTGCTTTGAAAGGGATAACCAGCCATCCATTGAGCAGCACCATTTTTACGCTTATGAGAGAGTAAGACGGCACCATTATTCACTTTGCCCGCTTTCAATGTTGGCTCTTATATTTGAGAGTGTTTAGTATTTTGGATAATCGTTTTACACGGCTTTTCCTACTTGTAACATGCAAAAGGCTTTGGTTGTTTCAATGTAAAAGGGGCTGAGAGAATCTCAGCTTATTTATCGGCTCTCATTCAATATACAAAACCATTAACTATGATTATAAATCAGTCTATTCTCTAATATTATGACTGTTATCTTTACTTAAATAAAAGGTTAATTGGGGACATCATTTTCTTGTTTCTCAATGCTGCAATAGTTTTTAGCTCTCTGAGAACGTTTTATTCAGAGATGTTCCTTTTCTAATTGTTTTGTTATCCATTCGTTAATTGCATTGGTGATGTATAAGAAAATGATTTTGATTAATTTATTAGAGAGAATGCAGTGCGTAAATTTTATGATATGCGGGGGGCTTATTTGAGTTGTATAATGATAATCATTTTTATAAACCCATGTATGGTATGTGATGAGGGCATTCATAAACACAGTTGGCAGATGAGAGTTGAAACAAAGGGAAATGTTTTTCTAAAATAATGGACAATAAGCACTTCTTGCTTTATGACCAGTCATAATGAATGATTTTTCTTTTAATAAGGGGAATTTATGACCCAATATCCCAAATGTCCTCGTTGTGATTGTCTTTATACTTATGAAGATGGTGAAAATTTTGTGTGTCCTGAATGCGCACATGAATGGCCACAAAAAAACGATGATACGGTTCTTGTCAATACTGTTTATGATGCCAATGGTCAGATTTTAACAAACGGAGATACCGTTATGGTGATAAAAGATCTGAAAGTAAAAGGCGCTTCATCTGTTTTAAAAGGGGGGACGAAGGTAAAGAATATTCGCTTGGTGGATGGGGATCATAATATCGATTGCAAAATTCCTGGGATTGGTCAGATGAGTTTAAAGTCGGAGTTTGTGAAAAAAGTTTAGGCATTTATTTTCTTGCAATTGTTTTTGCATTTCGTTGGTTTCCTATTTTTACATTCTTCTCTAATTGGGCATATTTTTCTCCAATGGGCTTCTTTTCTTGTTTCATAGATCACACCAATCAGATAGAAGCAATATGTTTTCCTTTATTGCAAAGCCATGTCTCGCAGAGAAATAGCGACACTTTCTTTTCTTTTAATATGTGGTTATGGGGGACTGGATGTTGACTCACAAGCAACAATAAAAGTATGCGCTTTATGAGAAGAACAACGCCGTAAAGTAGACAAACTTATTCCTGCTGAATTGAAAAAATATTCTTTCTTTTTTATCAGATAATTTCTCAAACAACCATAATAGATCTGGCTTCGATGTATTTATTTTTTATGGGTAGTTACACCTTTTTCGTTATATTTATGGAAATGAGATTGAAAATGATAGGGGGAATTCTTGATTTTAAGAATGGAAAAAGGACGCTATGATCTTGACAAGGTCGTACTGTCATTCATTTTCCAGCTCTTAGTTCTGCAACAGTCTCTTATAAAAGTGTGCATAAGCGCTATTAAAAATAGTTTTTGTTATTATCCAGTTTGTGCTGTGTAAGCGGACGATTTTGATTGGTGCAACATAAACAGAATTGAAATAAGAAGAATGTCAGAATTCTCATTCAAGTTGCAAAATGTGATCTTTGTCAACTTGCTGCTACAACATATTGATTTATAATAATAAATTAGCGTTATTCATATTGAATTAGAACCCCGAATAACGTGGGATTCTCTCATTTCAAATCTGTTCCATGTTGAATCAATTAAAATCACTTGCTTGCACACCACACGCGGGGCTGGCGTGTGGGTAAAGTGAGGAAAGAAAGGAGTAAAAATGGCTCTTATGAATCGTCTTAAGTGCCAAGGGCTGTCGCAACATTGGGGGCTCGCAGATATAATGATGGTGCCGGCTTGCTACAAGAAGTATTTTGCATGATTTTATCGTTTGGAGAGCTGAGAAAGATGAAGCAAATGGGCACTCTATCTTGCAATGTTTTCTTTTTTGGGTTTTCTTTTTTGTAACGGGGTGTATTTTCTTGGTTAAAATTGCATGACAAGATGATGAGATAAAATAAATTTAAAGTGCACGCTCATGCGTTGTACTTCTGTGTACGTATAAATTGGTTTATTGAAACAACTTATGCTCTTAAAAGGGCAGAAAGCTTTTTAAGGCATATGTGGAGGAGCAAGGTGAGTGAAGATATCATTATTTGACAGATTTTTTTAACAATACTCTATTTTTATGGCTGCATGGCTTACTTCTAAAATTTCAGGAATAAAATGACGTAAGATTTTTGCACTCCATGTTTGAGCGCTGTTGAAGAGGGGCAATCGGTGTGGTTATTTTACCTATTGAGGTCAATATTTATTGTGGCATGGCTTCAACGCCTAAAACTTCAGGGATAAAATGGCGTAAAAGATTTTCAATACCATGTTTGAGGGTTGCCGTTGAAGAGGGACATCCAGCACAGGCGCCGCGCATATTGAGATAAACAATACCATTTTCAAATCCACGAAAAGTAATATCTCCACCATCATTGGCAACTGCGGGGCGGATACGCGTTTCAAGGAGCTCTTTAATGGTTAAGACAATATCAGCATCTTTTTTGTCATAAAATTCTTCGTTAAGGGCATGGGTTTGTGCTTGTGTTGTGGCGTTGGTGGTGATCACTGGCTCATTGGATAGAAAATGTTCCATAATTGTGCCTAAAATGACGGGCTTAAGATGTTGCCATTCCCCTTCTTTTTTGCTTACGGTGATAAAATCATAACCTAAAAAGACACCATTGATATTGGGAATATTAAACAGTTTAGCCGCTAAAGGTGAGTTTTTAGCTGCTTCTTCACGGTCACGAAATTCTAATACGCCCTCAGAAAGAACCACGCGTCCTGGCAGGAATTTAAGTGTTGCAGGGTTTGGGGTGGTTTCAGTTTGAATAAACATAGATTCTCCTTTTATAATGAAGGCTTGGGAAGATCTTACATTGTATAATATTATATTTTTTAGGCAATAGATCTAATATCTTCATCGGCAAGATTGCTAGGAATAACAATGACAGGGATTGAAAAAGCTGTCCCTTTATTCCCGATTAATTGAACAAGGGGTCCTGGTCCTTCTGTATGTCCACTGGCTGCTAAAACAATGAGTGCAATCCTTTTATCTTCGTCGATCAGTTTGGAAATCTCATCAATTTTTTTTCCTTCACGCACCACTATTTCTGTTTCAAGCGCATGGGTGGTGCGGACTTCATTGGCAATGTCTCCTAATATTTTATGAGCACTTTGCTTTGATTCTGTACGCATAACGTTGTTAACACCCAGAAAATGTTGAAATTCTACACTATCAACGACACAAAGTAATACCAATGTTCTACTGGTATTTTGGGCATGCTGTGCGGCAAACGCAACGGCACGCCGACACTCTGGTGTTTCATCGATAATAACTAAGTTTTTTTTCTTTGGTTCTTTTTTCGGATTTTGGGGTTTGGAAATCATGCACTTTCTCTATTTTGTACAAACGATTTTTTTGCTCTCTACAGTTTTTAGTTTTATTATTTTTATGTATTGTGCAAAAATCCAATAATTTCACGAATTTTTTTCATATTTTCTTCTGCGAGCATACTAGCACGTTTAGCGCCATCATGCAAAACAGAGTCGATATAACCGCTTTCTTGATGAAGGCGACGTAATTCTTCTGTTATAGGGGCAAGCTTATGGACAACAAGGTCGGCTAGAGCTGTTTTAAAATGCGAAAATTGTTGACCAGAAAATTCTAAAAGAATCTTTTCTTTGCTAACTTTGGCAAAGGCGGCATAAATACCAAGCAGGTTATCTACTTCTGGTCGTTCTTTTAAAGCGGTTAGGGTATCGGGAAGAGGAGCCGAATCCGTTTTGGCTTTGCGTATTTTTTTTGCGATAAGATCAGCGTCATCGGTCAAATTAATGCGTGAAAAATCTGAAGGATCTGATTTTGACATTTTTTTTGTCCCATCGCGCAAAGACATAACGCGTGTGGCTGTTGTTCCGATAAGCGCCTCTGGGAGGGGAAAAAAGCCTTGTCTTTTTTCTTCATCTGTTTGCATAGAGATACCAAAATTTAATTCGGCAATACGCTGTGCATAGTCGTTGTTAAATTTTTGTGCAATATCGCGTGTGAGTTCAACATGCTGTTTTTGATCTTCGCCTACTGGAACATGCGTTGCACGATAAACTAAAATATCAGCAGCCATCAAAGTGGGATAGGCAAAAAGCCCGATGGATGCTTTTTCGCGATCTTTTCCCGCTTTATCTTTAAATTGTGTCATGCGTTGAAGCCAGCCGATACGGGCAACACAATTAAAAATCCAGGCAAGTTCAGCATGTTGAAAAACACGTGATTGGTTAAAAATAATGTGTTTTTGAGGATCAATACCGCAGGCTAAAAAGGCTGCTGTCACTGTTCTGGTGGATTCGCGTAAAGTAAGGGGATCTGGGTTGACTGTGAGCGCATGCATATCCACAACACAATAGAGGCAGTGATGAGAGTTTTGCAGTTCAACCCAACGCTGAATGGCTCCAAGATAATTGCCAAGATGTAAATGACCACTCGGTTGTACGCCGGAAAAGACAAGTGGTGTGAAGGTATCCATAGGAGTGCTCTTTCTTCAATTAAGGTTATTCATTTTATTGTTTTTGACAAAGTATAGATATTATGAGCGTTTTTTCAAATTTTTAAGCGTGTGAAAAAAGGAACGGGTGTTGAATAAAAAATAGGCACTAAAATAGATCAAAAATATGCCAATCATGATCCCAGCTAAGGTGATCGCGCGCAAGAAAAATGATGCTTGTGAGGATAAAGGAAAAGACAAAAAACCAAACACATTCAATCCGTAATAGAGGGCTAGTGCACTCAAAAGAGTTGCCATCATGAGACATAATATTCGCTTTATCAGTTGGAAGTCGTATTTCCAATAACCGCGTTTGATAAGGACACTCCACAGCAAAAGGGTGTTGGCCCATCCAGAGGTAATTTCAGCAATAACAATGCCTCGTGCAGATAGAATAGGAAATAATGTTAAGGCGAGACTGATATTGATGAAAACGCAAATACCTGTAAAAATCATCGGTGTTTTGGTATCTTCATGAGCAAAAAAATTAGGAATAAAGACTTTAATGAGAACAAAAGCTGGAAGTCCTAGTCCATAAAGTTCCAGTAATTGTGCAACATGGTGTGTTGATTGACTGGTAAATTGTCCTCGTTCAAAGAGCAAACTGACAATGGGAGTGGAGAGCAGCAAAAAAGCGATGGATGCTGGAAGTGTTAACAACAATGTTAATTCAATAGAGCGATTTTGTAAATGGTGGGTTTCTTTATGCTTTTTGCTCCGCAAAGCGCGTGTTAACTCTGGTAAAAGAACGGTTGCAACGGCAATGGCGATTACGCCTAAAGGCAATTGATAAAGACGATCAGCATACATCAAAGAAGAGACAGCACCCGATTGACTAGAAGCAATGTTGGTATTAATAAGCAAATTAATTTGCGTGATGCCACCTGTGATGGCTGCTGGGAATGCTAAAGTTAATAGCTTACGAACATTAGGACTTAAATGGGGCTGGCGGAAGGAAATTTTCATTCCACTTTGACGCAAAGCAAGGGCAATTAAGGTGAGCTGAAGAAGCCCTGCTGCCAATACACCCCAAGAGAGATTTAAGCCAATATGCCAAGCGTCAAGTTTATAGATCCAAGCATAGGCAAGCACACCAATCAGAATAATATTTAAAAAGAGTGGGGCAATGGCGGCAATAAAATAGCGTCGCAGCGCATTAAGCATGCCCCCCATCATGGCAGCAAGCGACATGCAGGTTAAATAGGGAAACATGATTGCAGTAAAGTGAATTGTAGCGTTAAATTTTGTTGCATCTTCGGTAAAACCTGGGGCAATAATGGTTCGTACCAAAAAAGGCATACTCAGTTCCATCGCAATCGTTAACAGTAAGAGCAGCGAAAAGAGAACGCCAAAGACTTCTTCTGCAAATTTGCATGCCGTTTCGTGACCTTCTTCAGTGATTTTTTTTGCAAAAAGAGGAATGAAAGCAGCGTTAAAGGCACCTTCAGCAAAAAAACGACGAAATGTGTTGGGAAAACGAAAAGCAGCGTTAAAGGCATCAGAAACAGGACCTGTCCCTAGGGCTGCGGCCATAAGCATTTCGCGTACGAAGCCAAAAATACGGCTCATGAGGGTTCCGGAAGCAACTGTTGCAATTTTTTTAATCAATGTCATAAAGATATATCAGCTTTGTTGTAAAGAGAAGCGATGACAGGAGAAATAAAGCGTTTTAAATCGTAAAAATCTGATCTCTATCCTAATCAAGGATACTTTTTGTAAGCGTTTTACGACGGTGTTTATCTTTCTGTCAACAATGGTGCTTGAAGACTTTTTTATGCTCCTTGTTTACTGTTGCATTAAAGTTTTTATTGTTGCCATAAAATAATTAAAATTTCTTTTTCAAACTGAAATATGCGAGTGATATCACAACAATTTGAAGGGATATGTAGGGATATATAATGATAATTTCTCTTTATGGTGTGATGTCGTGAATAGTGCAACCCAATACCGTTCTGTTTTATGTGAGGGGTGTGACCCTATTAAAAGAATGCAAATAAAATAAAAGCGTGGAGCAATGCGCAATTTTCATTATTAAAAAAAAACAGCGCTTTAGATGTTTTTAAAAGTCGTAAGGCTGAGCTAAAAGGTGATGGTAAAGCTGGTGATTGGTTTTCACTTTTACGGCTTTATGTTCTCCCAAAATTTGTCTGCCCTCCTGTTTTAGAGATTACATAAACAAGAGGATAGGAAGATATGATCTTTCAACAGCATTTTTGCTGTTCAGGTTTCTTTTCACAGTTGATGAGGATAAAATCTGAGGAAATAAGATAAAATTACTCTCTCATGGTTTCCATTCTCGTTGAGGTGCAATTGATTTGCCGATGAAGGCAGAGGGGGGGGTAAAGGCTATCATTTTTACCAGAGGGGGCAAAAAAGTTAAAGTTTATAAACCTTTTAGATATTCATTGCCATTGCTTTTATGTGCTCCGTTTTGTGAGGTTGAATATTTTCTTGTCTTTTGGGACTCTGATTGACGATTTCTATCATTTTTTGCACTTTAATTGCTTCTTTATCAAGGGTGTTGGAACATTTTTTTTCATTATTTTTCTTTATAGATTGATGCTGGATAGATTGATACTGGTTTGGTGCTAAGCGCTCATCGAATTTATGGTTATAAAAATACATGGGTTGTATATGCGGTTCTATCTCTTTTATCTGCTTGACTATTTCCATAATCTCTTTTGCTTTGATGGTTGATGTGCCAAGACTCTTCGCAAGTCTTTCAGGATTATTTTCTTTTATAACTTCATGCTCATTTGAAGATAAGCGCTCATTGATTTTTTTGATATAAGTCCTTATCTCTCCCCTTAATTCAGGAGAGTTTGATAAAGTTTCTTGCTGTTGTGCTTTTGACAAGGAAAGGAGATTTTTCATCCAAGCCTTAGGCATTTCTACCGACTGTTCACACCGCCTTTGTTTTACATGATGGGTATGGAGAATGTCTCTTTCTGTTTGTTTAGAAATATTGATATAACGATCAATGGCTCTACAGAGGGGCAAAATATTTTCTTCAGCATGGGCGCGCGCGTTGTTTTTGATGCCAAATACATTGCTACCAGAAAGCTTAGAAATCGATTGGGGAGAGGTGGTAATTTGATAGGTGAGTTGTTCTCCTTCAGTATGATTTTCATGGATCATCTCAATTCTTTCCCGCAAAATATGACGATTGCCATAAATGATTTGGCACAAAGTTTCTATTTCTTTTCTTCTTGCTTGAATGGATGCGTTGTTTTTTATCCTTGTGGCAATTTCATTGTTGGTAAGGGGGGCTATTGTTTGTGCGGGGATAAGCACTTCTTGCTGGTTTCGAATTTTTGGTGCTGTAAAGGAGAGGGCGTCACCGATTTTTAATGTCTGTATTTGCTCTGGGGTGAGATCTTTTTTATTTCCCAAGATGAAAATTCCGTTAGCATCAAGCATAAAGCCATTGGGTCCACTGCCTCTGTAAAAGCCTTTATAGGTATGACCTTCTTTTGCTGTTATAATAAGATAATGATGAATACTCTCAAGCCCGATATGTTTCATACTGTCCATGAATTCTTTTAAAATAAGTGTTTTTTCTGGATTTGAAATATCTTCAAGCAGATGTTTCATTTCTTCTTTATCGTTATGTTTTAGCGATGCAATACTGGCAAGATTCATACGTTTTTCTGTTACAAGAGAAAAGTCGAGTGTGTGGCCAGCAACTTGCCCAAGTTTTTCAAAAAACATTCGTTGCGTGCGTCCATTGCCTTCTCTGAAAGGATGTGTATAGTTGAGCTGTATCAACATTTCAGTGACATGTTCAACAAATGTTTCGCGGGTTAAGCCTTTTAAACTATTCGTTTCAGCAAGTATTTTATCTAAATTTTCTAGACTCTCCTGTATCTGTTTTGCTGAGGCAAAAGAAATCCCAGCTTTTTTCATCATTGGCATATAAGCAACGGTACCATCTTCAAATGTAAATGGTTTTTCGCGTGTTTGTCCGGCCCATTCAAAAGTATTTTTAAATAGGGTGTGATGAATATATTGGAGATATGTGGAGGTTAGTTTTTGTGGTGGCGCTTCTTGGCGCAGATGAATGATTGCTTTTGTTGTATCATGGGCACATTGCACTTTTAATTTTCCATAGTCTTTTATTCCATATTTATTCTTTAAGGTGATACTATTGGGGTAAAAGAAATTACGGTGTATTGTCTTATTTTCTTCGGTTTCAGGCGGTGAGGATAATTTCTCCTGTAAGGTGAGAGGGATGGTGTCCGTTTTTCTTGCACCAGTATCCCAGTATGCCATTGCTTTTTTTGGGGGCTGTTTTGTTCTTTCTTGATGATCAGAGCGTGTCTCCTTTGTCATTTTGACAGATATTGAATTATTTGTCGCTGTATTACTGCTCTGTAAAATGTTTTTTTGAAAATCTTTTTGCATTTGCCTCATAGCGGAAGCCGATTGAGCAATTGGTTGTGCCATTTGTTCTTTTTCTTGTTCTTGCAAACTTTGGGGTATAACTTCAACGCTGTCATGTAAAGCATGAGGGGCAATCCATGGTGAAAAATGGGCTTGTTCTTTTTTCTTTGTTTGAATGGATGCGTTGTCTTTGCTCTTTTCAGTTATTTCATCGTTTTTAAGAGTGGCTCTTTTTTCTTCTGGAAGCAATGTTTTTTGCTGGTTTTTTTCTGGGTTTTGAACTTTTGGTGCTGTAAAGGAGAGGGCATCACCGATTTTTAATGTCTGTATTTGCTCTGGGGTAAGATCTTTTTTATTTCCCAAGATGAAAATCCCGTTGGCATCAAGCATGAAGCCATTGGGTCCACTGCCTCTATAGGTACCATGATAGGTTTCTCCTTCTTTTGCAACGACAGCGAGATAATAATTTTTTTCATCCAATCCAAGCTCTCTCATAGAGTTGGTGAATTCTCGTAAGAGGAGCAATTTTTCTCGATTTGAGATATCTTCAAGCAGATGCTTCATAGGCTCTGGGTTGCCATGTTCCATGGCAGCGGCGCGGACAAAGTCTTTACGTTTTTTGCTCACAAGAGAAAAGTCTAGCTCATGTCCTGCTGCTTGAGAGAGTTTTTCAACAAACAGTCTCTTTGTGCGCCTATTGCCCTCTCTGAAAGGATGCAAGTGGTGCAAATCTATCATTATACCAGCTGCTTGTTCAACGAATTCTTCGCGCGTTAAGCCTTGTAAATTATTCTTTTCAGCAAGCGTTTTATCTAACTTTTCTAGTCCCTCCTGTATTTTTCTGCCAATCGCAAAAGGTTTTGTAAATTCTTTTCTTTTCAAAATGGGCATATAAGCAACAGTGCCATCTTCAAATGTAAAAGGCTCTTGGCGTGTTTGTCCGGCCCATTCAAATGCACGGGAAAAGAGGCGTTGATGAAGGTATTTTAGATAAGAGGCATTAAACTGCTCTGGTAGAGGTTCTTGGTGCAGTTTTATCATTTCTTTTTTTACATCATTAGAACAGCATTCTTTTAATATTTCTTTATCTTTGATGCGGTATTTATTTTTAAGCACTTTGCTATTGGGGTAGAAAAAATTTTGCGCTTCTTCATTGATTTGCTTTGAAATGGCTGCATTAATTACAGAGTGTTGTTCTTGCAATTCTTCCTGTGTAGAGGAGGCACAATGTTCTGTGTTTTCTTTCATGCATATTTCCTTTCAAATGGTAACATTATTTTTGAAATCTTCTTTGTTTACATTTTTTGCCTTATGTTATTTTCATAGCGTTTTCTTCAAAGAAGAATGCCTATTTGAATGATTGAAAAAATTGACCTTATTCGCATGGAACAAAGTTAAAGTTTGTAATTTTTATAAAGTATTATCGTGAAATTTTATCAATGAATTCTGTAAAATAATGGGGTGTCTTATTCAAAATTTTCTGTATTTCATACACCGTCTTTGGTGCAATCTTGGCAAGATAATTGCACCAAAGTTTTGGATGAAAAGCCAACAATTAGGAGATTTATCACGACAAAGCCATTGCTTTTGATGTTTCGGCTCTGCGCGGTCGAACATGCGGCTGGTCTTCCTGTCTAGAAGTTTCTGCAACTTCTTGATGCCGCTTTGCTGTTGAGCGTTCAGGCAGCTTTGGGGGCTGCGATAAGCTTTGCTGCTTTTGTAATTTTTTATCGAGATCGGTAGGTGGTTGATAACGTTTTTGTTGTTCTGCCTGATGGTTTTGCACAATGGTTTCTCTTAACTGTTTTACAGTTTCAGCATACTCCTTAATGACGGTACAAAGAGTAGGAAGATGTTCTTCAGCGGCTTTGCGTGCTCCATTTTTTACGCCAAGGACTTGCTTACCAGCAAGTGGAGCAACAGATGCAGAATCCTTTTCAATTTGAAATACAAGCTCTTCTCCCATCTCTGGAATTTTTTGCATATCTTCTATTCTATATTGCAAAATAAATGGATCCTTATAAACAATTTGGCACCAATATTGGATCTCTCTTTGACCATATTGAACCGATGGATCTTTTTGAACTCTGCGGGCAATTTCCTCATTTGAGAGAGGCTTTATTTTCTTTTCTGAATTGAGCGGATTTTGTAAATGTTGATTTGTTAGCTCTTCCTCTTGTGTTTGTCGCTGATGTTGTTGTTCCGTGTGAGAACCTTGTAAAATATTTTCACTTTTTGTATATTTTGAAGTATACACATAACCGTTAATGGCAGCACATAGGGTGGGAAGAGTTTCTTCAGCTTTTCTGCGCGCATGGTTTTTTATGCCAAGAACTTTTCTACCAGCAAGCTTAGAAATAGACTTAGGCTGTTCTGTAACATCCCATAAGAGCTGTTCTCCCATATCGGGGTTTTCTTTGATTGCTTCTATTCTTTCACTTAAAATAAGCCGGTCGCCATAAACCTTTTCGCACAAAAATCGTATTTCTTCTTGATATGCTACGAGCAATAGCTCTCTTTCCATTGTATTAATAGATGGTTTTTGTTCGTGAGACGATTTTGGTTGTTCAATTGCTGTGTGTGGAGAGGCAGGCTTTTGGACGACAGTATCGCTTTGTTTTCTGTTTTCCATACGGTGCGGTTTTCTTGAAGGCGGGACGGCATATGTTCCACTGTCTTGTGATGATGAACTGCTTTGCTGCCTGATTTTCATATGTGATAGTGTTTTGGGTCTAACACTTGGTTCGTGTGTTTCAGGATTTTGGATTTTTGTGCCGTTTTGCACTCTGTCTCTCATGCGTGGGGGTGTTTGCGGAGTAGGCGTTGCATAGAGATGTTCTCCCTCTTGAGCTGTTGTTTTGTTTTGTTGCTTATCTTTTGCGCGTGGAGGTCTTTGTGGAGCTGCTTTTGTGTGCGGAGAGGAGTGTTCTTGGATTTTTGAGTTGGGGATTTTTGTGCCGGTTTGTGCTTTTTCTCTCATGCGTGGAGGAAGGGGCGGAGCCACTTTTGTCTGTAGGGAGGGGGACTCTTTAACTGTTGGTTTATGTTGTTGCCCCTCTTTTGCACGCGGGGGTTTTTGTGGAGCTGCTTTTGTGTGTGTGGAGGAGCTTTCTTGGTTTTTTGAGTTGGAGATTGTTGTGCCGGTTTGTGTTTTTTCTCTCATGCGTGGAGGAGGGGGCGGAGCCACTTTTGTCTGTAGGGAGGGGGACTCTTGAACTGTCGGTTTATGTTGTTGCCTCTCTTTTGCACGCGGGGGTCTTTGTGGGGCTGCTTTTTTTTGTGGGGGAGGCGCCTCTTGGTTTTTGGCGTTAGGAGGCATTGTGCTGGTTTGCATTGGGCTTTTCATACGAGGGGGTGGTGGTGGAGCAACTTTTGGGTGGGGGGATAAATTTTCTGGGCGTTTTTCTACAGTTGCTTTTGGCAAACTTTGAGAAACTTGGGAAGGAGGGGTTCTGGTGGGGGATTGTTCAGCCGGTTGTTGAAATTTTTCCATCATTTCGGTGATAAAAGGGGAGGGATTTCTTTTTTTCATACATGTTCCTTTCAAACTCTTCCAATATTGTTTTTAAATACTATTTAAAAATGTACGTTGGTTTTTATTCTGTTTTATGCTTTTTCATTTGCTTTTATGAGAGAGGATATGAAACTGAATGCTCTCGCACGATTTGACTCTCATGGTTCAGATCATAATCATTCTCTAAAGATTATTTTCTCAGTGTTTGGGTTAAGGGACAGAAAAATAAATTTTGTTTCAATTTTTCTCTCTTTCTTGGCGCAAACACCTCTTTCCTGTGTTGCGCCAAGACGTTAGATTCAACGTGAAAACTTATGTCTGTTTAGCTGGCAAAAGCCATCGCTTTTGGGGCGGCAGTTTTGCGAGGACGAATATCTGTTTCTCTTTGTTGCGTAGAGGGTGTTGCTCCTTCATGCGTTACTATTGAAGGCTCGGGACGTTGAGCAGACTGTGAGACGCTTTGTTGTTGGTGCAAGTTTTGCGCTCTCTTAGAAGGTGCTTCATTGTGTTCTTGTTTTGTCTGCTGAGTTTTTGAAAGGCTCTCTCTTACTTGTGTTACAGCTGTTGCATAATTGTCAGCGGCGTCAATGAGGTGAGAAAGACCCGCTTCAGCATGTCTGCGTGCTTTATTTTTAAAGCCACAAAAGTTACGACCAGTGTATTTGTTAAAAGACTGAGGATTTCCGGCAAGTTGCTGTGCCAGCTGTTCTATTGTTTCAGGGTTTTGGAAAAGCTCTTCTGTTTGTGATTGCAAAATGTTTGTGTTGCCAAAAACAACTCCGCACCAATATTGGATTTGGGCATGGTGTCTTTTGACTTTTGAATGTTGTTGAATTTGGGTAGAAATTTCTGTCTCTGAAAGCGTTTCTTTTTCCCTTTGGGAACGATCTGGTTTTTTTAGAAGTTCAGCGACGGCTTCCTTCCCCATAAAGCGTTCATAGTTTTTGAGTTCTTGCTCTGGAGATTGTAAGAGGCTCTCTCTTGCCTGTTTTACGGCTTCTGTATAACAATCAACGGTGATACTGAGAGCGGAAAAACACTCTTCCGCTTGTTTACGCACTCGATTTTTAAAGCCCAACATGCTGGTGCCGGAAAGTTTAGCAAGACTTTCAGGATGGGCTGCCATGCGCCATGAGAGCTCTTCTCCTGCAGCGGGATTTCTTTGAATTTCCTGCATTTTTTCTTGCAAAATGTTTGGGTTACCATAGGCACTTGCGGATAAATGTTGGATTTCTTCTTGATAGGTTCTAATTAATGAATGGTGTGGAAGCAATAGAATGATTTCTTCCTCTGAGAGAACTCTTGTTGTCCTTTGGGTAACTTGTGAAGTAACTGTTGAGTGTGTCGTTTCAGGTTTTTGCTGCCTTTTGGTAGAGCCGCCTCTTGTTAACGAAGCTGTTGGATTTGTTGATGCATGTACAGTTTCTTCGCTTAAAAGAGATTGTCTTTCCTCATCTTCTTCCGGTATGGATGACAGTCTTTTGCTTTTTGAAGGTGTTTCTTTAGGAAGGGGGGCTGCGCCTGAGACCTCTGCCGCCGCTTGTTCATAGAGCCTTATAAGTTCTTGTATTGAAGAGGATGGAAAAGGATGAGGGTGTTTTTTTTTCATGCATGTTTCCTTTCAAAAATTGTTTTAGAAAACCTCTTTGGTGCATTCTTGCCTTTTATACTTGGATCGCTTTGAGACAAAAGAAATATCGAGCTGAATGAGCTTCCATCTGCGCTATTTGCAATCAGCTTAATGGACATTTGTGTCTTTTATATAGTTTTTTTGTGAAATATTATCAATAAGTTATCAATAGTTATCGTGAATTACAGGCGCCATTTTTAAGACTATTTTTTGTAACATTCTAAAACAATTCTTGGCGCAATCGCGATGAAACGATTTGCGCCAAGAAACTCACTGAAAAAAAGATTAAATGAAAAATAAAAACTATCTGTTTTTATGTTTATGCCCCTTACATGGCATAAGCCATTCTTCTTTCTCCGTGTCTTTGTCTTTGAGGGCTGTGCTCTGGACTATTTTGTTCTTGTCCTCTTGCGTGATGACGATGATGATGATGGTGTCTCTCAACTTGCTGAGAATTTTCTTGACGGCGTTTTTGCTCCGCTAGAGGGGTTTTCAATAGCTGTTCTTTTGCGTTTTCTACAGCTTTCGTATAACCATCAACGGCATCAACGAGCAATCTAAAACCATCTTCAGCTGCTCTTCGTGCTTGGCTTTTTATGCCAAGTGTTTGGTGGCCCGCAAGCTTATGTATAGACTCAGGATTTTCAGCAAGTTGATTTGAAAGGTCTTTTCCTTTACGGGGATCTGTAAGTATGTCTTGCAAGTGTTTCTGAAAAATATTGTCCTTTCCATAAACAGTTGCACCCCAATGTATGACCTCTTCTCCATATGCTTTAACATGTGGATCTTTTAAAAGTATGACAGTTATTTGCTCCGTTGTGAGGGAAGATGAAGATCTTCCTCTTTGTTGTGGAGAAACCGTTGTATAGTCGGTTTCAGATTCTTGCTGCCTTTGATTATGGTGTTTACCTCTTGAAGGAGAAATACTGCTAACTGATGCGTATGTAACCTCAGCTTCACGTTTTGGGGGAGCAACCGTTGCATAGTCGGTCTCAGATTCTTGTTGCCTTTGATTATGGTGTCTCCCTTTGGAAGGAGAAATACTGCTAACTGATGCGTATAGAACTTCTTCTTCTGGGGTTGGACCGCGCTGGTTTCCTCTGGTTGGTTTATTAACTGTTGCATAGAGGGCTTCTGGATTTGCAGAAGGATGTTGATGATGTTTTTTCATACATGTTTCCTTTCAATATTTTTAGAAAACCTCTTTGGTGCATTCCCCACTTTTAGTTTTGATAGCTTTTATATAAAGGAAGATATCCAACTGAATGACCGCCAAAGATTTCGCGCTATTCGGGAGTAGTGTAACGGACCTTTGTGTCTTTTATACAGTTTTTTTATGAAATTTTATCAATAAGTTATGATAAATTATAGGATTCTTTTTTAGAACTATTTTTTGTAATATTTTAAAACAACTCTTGGCGCAATCCCGATGAAACGATTTGCGCCAAGAAACTCACTGAAAAAAAATTACATGAAAAACAAAAACTATCTGTTTTTACGTTTATGTCCACTTACATGGCAAAAGCCATTCCTTTTTCTCCATGTCTTTGTCGTTGTGGGCTGTACTCTGGACTATTTTGTTCTTGTCCTCTTGCGTGATGATGATGATGGTGGTGGTGTCTGTGTTCTGCTTCTCTTTCTGGATTTTCTTGTTTTTGACCTCTTTCTCTTTCCTGTTCACGTGTAAACTGTTTATGGAGCTTTTGTGCCGTATGTATATGCCTCTCAAGAGCTGAGCAAAGGTGGGTAAACTCATCTTCAGCTTCTCTGCGGCTTGGAGATTTTACACCAAGTATTTTGTGACCTGCAAGCTTACCAGCGCTTTGAGGATTTTCTGCAAGGTCCCATAAGATTTGTTCTGCATTTTGAGGATCGTCAAGGATCTTCGCAAGTGGTCCATTCAAAGCATGTTCTTTTCCATAAACAACTTTGCATCGCTCTTGGATTTCTCTTACACCATATTGAAAGCTTGTGTTTTGTAAAAGCCTTGTTGTAACCACATCTTTTGGGGTTCTGGGAGGGGAGATTCTATTTCCGCCAACGCCTAGATAGATGGGATTTTCTAGTTGTTCAGACTCTTGCCCGCCTTCAGCCCCCATGCCAACCGTTGTATAGACAGATTCGAGTGATCTTTGGGGAGAGCGTCCACCATTTGCATCAAAATCAAGCTCTGCATAGAGATGTTCTGGTTCTTGGGGATGTCGTCCACCCTGTGCACCTCCACCAACTGTGTCGTAGGGTGTTTGCCAACCTTGCGCCGCCAGATCCGTTATTGAATAGGGGTTTACGAGTCTGTCGGTGCGTCGCCCATCACTCGGTCTCCCACCAAGTCTGTCATAGGAATTTCCTAGTGGCTTTTGGGGAGCATAGATCGTTTTTGGTGGTTGTTGAAGTGTATATTGTTGTGAGTTGCGCTGTTCTTTGGGTGGTTTGTTAACCTTTGCGTAGAGGTCTCCTACATTAGAAGCTCTTAGATTTTGTTGTTCAAGTGGCTTTTGGGGAGCAAAGACCGTTTCTGGTGGTTGTTGAAGTGTATATTGTTGTGGGGTGCGCTGTTCTTTGGGTGGTTTGTTAACCTTTGCGTAGAGGTCTCCTATATTAGAAGCTCCTAGATTTTGTTGTTCAAATTGTCGTCTTAGTTCCTCTACATTGGTAGAAGGAGTTGGGTGACTTTTTTTCATGGCTGTTTCCTTTCAATATTTTTAGAAAACCTCTTTGGCGCATTCCCCACTTTTTTGATATTTTTTAGGACAAAAGAAGAATATCAAACTGAATGGTCTCCAAAGACTTCACGCTATTCATATTGATATGTAATGGACATTTATGTCTTTTATACAGTTTTTTTATGAAATATTATCAATAAGTTATAGTAAATTATAGGATTCATTTTTAGGACTATCTTTTGTAACATTTTAAAACAATTGGTGGGTGTAATGGAGATAAAATGATTGGTATAAAGAGTTCTGTTGGAAGGCAAAAGTTCACGCGTTTTTAGCCGGTAAGAGCCAGCGATGAAGAGCGACTAACTTTCAAGCTGCGAGCTTGACATTGTGCTTCTTGGGTGTTCTTTACAGTATTCGCAATTTCTTTTGCTTTGCTTTCCGATGTCCCAAGGAGGCAAGCTAGTCTGGTATAATCTTTTTCTTGTATGGCTTTACGATCTTCTGAGGATAGACGATTGTGTAGTTGTCGTGAAAAGGTATGGAGTTCTTGTCGCAGTGAACGAGAATGCAATAAAGCTTCCCTTTGTTGTTCTTCTGGTAAGGCAAAAAGGTTTTGTAAATTTTTTCCAGTTTTTTCGACAGTGTGGTTCAGGCGATTTTGTTCTCTTTGGTGTTGCTCTAGAATTGCATCTTTTGTTTGTTGTGTTATTGCGCCATAATTTTTAAGGGCTTGGCTGAGTTGTGGAACAGCCTGTTCGGCTTGTCTGCGATTTGAACTTTTCATGCCAAGTATTTTACTCCCAGCAAATTTAGAAATTGATTGAGGGTTTTGTAGAGTTTCATCGGCAAACTGATTTCCTAAGTTTGGAGCTGCCGTTATGATATCCAATTTTGTCTTTAAGGCCTGGGTTTTACCATAAACAGTCTTTGATAAATTTTCGATTTCTTTTCGGCACGCTTCAACATAAGCGTCATTTGAAATCCTTGTGAATAACTCTTCATGGGTAAGAGGGGCTAAAGTTTCTTTTGGGATCAGTGTTTCTTTTAAGCTTTGAACGTTGGTTTTTTGAAAGCAGAAGCAGGCACCGTTTTGTAATGTTTTGACGAGTTCTGGGGTGAGATCATCTTTGTGTCCGACGACGAAAGCCCCTTCTATTTCCATGACAAAACCTTCTGCTGAAAAACCTCTAAAGATGCCTTCATAGGTTACATCTTCCTTTGCTGCAACAACAACACGATCGTTAATTTCATCCAGTCCAGCGTTTCTCATTTGGGAGATGAACTCTTTTAAAACAAGGGATTTTTGCGGATGGGTGATATCTTCAAAAAGATCTTTCATCGGTTGGGGATTGCCATGTTGCATAGCTTCAATACAAGCTGCTGTCATCCGTTCTTTTGTGATGAAAGAAAAGTCAATGGTATATCCTGCGGCTTGTCCAAGTTTTTCCATAAACATTCGATTTACGCGCCCATTGCCTTTTCTAAAAGGATGTGCGTGCTCGAGCGCCATAAAAACTTCAGCGGCACTTTCAGCAAATTCTTGGCGCAATAAACCTTTTAAATTGTTCTTTTCATTAAGTGTTTTTTCGAGTTGTTTTAGTTCTTTTTGAATCTGCGGTCCAATAGCAAAAGGAATTTCATAGGCTTTGGGACGCATCGCCGGCATATGGGCAGTGGTGCCATCTTCAAATGTAAAGGATGTATCACGGGTTTTTCCAGCCCATTCAAAAGTTTTGTAGAAGAGGCTCCAGTGGATTAGTTTTAGATAGGAAGCATCAAATTTTTGTGGGGGTGGTTCATGGCGAAAATTTACGGCTGCTTTAGTGACGTCATGGGTACTGCGTTGATACAGTTTTTTAGGGTCTTTGATGCCATATTTATTTTTGAGTGTTTTGGTTCCTTTATATAGATAATTTTGCTCTAACATGTAATCTCTCCTAAGTAGGTAGGGTGGTGGTTGATGAGCGTCTTAAACGCTGCATGTGAAAAATTCCCCTTCGCGTATTCTTTTGAGATTTTGGGTGTTATGAGAGGGAGTGCTTTTCCCTTCAGTGTATGGATGTTGTATCAATCGTTTTGTGATACTTTTGAAAAGCTTTTCTGATGTTTCCTTTGTTTATTATCTTGTACTGTAAAATGCTGGTATTTAGGGCGCTGATATGAAGCCCATGAGTGGTCAGAAAATGGATTTTCTATAAATTGACTCTGGGTAAAATCTTCATTTTTTGAGGTGTAAGGAAGAGGTCAAAAAGAAAAATGTTGCTTAAAATTGTTGTTTTTTCCTTTAACAAAGTTGTTTGCAAGAGCGCTTTGATGAGGGGCGTGGATATAGCGGGTGTAATCGCTCTTGGTTAGTGGATGGTGCTGGTACTTTTCATACACAGCTCTCAGATTGGTGAATCTATGGGCAAAAGCAGTCATCAAAAATTTTTCTCCATTATATTTTTTTATTGCTCCATATGAATATCTTGCCATACGAACATCTTTTTTGTGTATTTTTGCAACAAAATGTTTTTTACTTTGTGTTGTTGCTCTTATTGTATGCGCTGCTTTAAGATTTAAGACCCATAAGAGAATAAAAACTTTTCTTTGGTTGGGGAGAAAAGCCTTTTTCAGCGCTTTATCATTAAAATAGAACACTTTATGATATCGTAAAGGGGGAAAAGCTTGTATAAGAATGATTTATTCATTTTGGTGTATATCTTGGATGTTTTTTGGGGGGGGAGGGAGAAAATCGATGTTTGTCGTGTGGGGGGGTTGAGAGCTTCTTGTCTCAAAGGCAAATCTTTTGTTGATTATGTTCTTTAATGGAGGAACGCCTTTGACGTAAAACAGAATACCATTGGGGTGCTAATTCACGGGCTTGTTTTAAAGAGACATCTTTTAACACACCCATTTGGCGACGGTGCTCATAAATGGTACAACGTTAAAGCCTCCCATGAAGTGTATAAAATCTATTGAGCTTTCCCATTTTTACGCTTCATAAAGAAGCCAGTATCCTCACATACTTTGAGTGCCTAATGTTTCGGACAAGACCTTGGTCCTTAGAGACGGTTCATAAAAAGGTATGCCTTTCTTGTACAGTTTCACTCTACATGAGGCTCTCGCTTGTGACATGCAGGCGACAGAGTTTTGATTGATGCAACACGACATGGAACAGATTTAAGATGAGAGAATCTTACGCTATTTAGTCTCTTATTTAACAAAAAAATATAAATTATCATTTATAAATCAATTTATTATATAAATTATAGATGAAAAACTTTGTAGAAATGGGTTCCTTTTCCAAGTGGAGATATTAGTGTCGCTATTGGTTGGGTGTATGGGCGTTTTTATAAAGACTTTTTAAAGACCATGGGCGCTGATAAAGCTGATAAAACGATGCACAAAATATAAAACAGAAAATATAAAAAGAAAAATCACGGATTTTTTGAACCTGTTTTTCTTGTATGCGGGCGGTTATTTTTTGTCAATATCGCATCATGGAGGATAGTTTTTCTTTTGTGGGGTAAAGTGGTTTTTTGTAGCTGCGGCTAACATTTTTTTCCTTCTGAAATAGATGGCGCAACCACATTGCGAAGGGGAGCCTTGCATCAGAATAATTTGTTCATCTTGACGCATTTCTCGAATAACTTCGTGGGGTAAAATGAGTGCTCTTTTTAAAATATTCATATAACCACGAAAATCGACTCCATCTAAGACAAATAAAATAGGCTTTTGTAGCTTTCGTCAGTAGTAATCATGACGTTTAAAAGGAATTAACAATTATCCTGTCCAATTGCTTTGGATATGGTGTATATGCTATGTGCAAAATTGGTGGTAGGGCGCTTAAGTAGTCTGTTTTTTGCATGTATGATAAGAATATTAAAATATCTCTTCCACATAGGTGTTTAAATCAAAAAAACAAAGTTTCATATTTTTTAGTTGGCCATAGAAAGTGTATTTGAACGATTTTGTGTGCGTGTGTAGAATTGGCTATGAGCGTTCCTTGCTTTTTGAACAATGTCGGTAATTTCTCGTGCTTTCTGTTCTGATATACCAATACTTTGTGCAAGTGTTTCATAATCTTTGTTTGTGATCGCACTACATTCGTTTGATGAGAGACGATGTTCTAAACTGTTTATAAAAGTACGGAGCTCTTGGTGTAATTGAGGAGATTGAGACAAGATTTCTCTTTGTTTTTCCGGTGATAAAGCAAAAATATTTTGCAAGTTTTGACTGGGATTCTCTACCGCTTTTCCAAGGCGTTCTTGTCTAATTTTATGGTCTCGAGTGACTATATTATAGGTAGCTTCTACAGTATACACATAATTCTCAATTGCAAGAGAGAGCACATCAAGATAATTTCGAGCGTGTATACGTGCCGGATTTTGTAGACCGCATATACTAAAACCTGCAAGAGGAGAAACAGAGTGCGGTGCCTGTTTAATCTGATTAGCAAACTGTCTGCCTAATTCTGGATTTTTAATAATCTCTTCTATTTGTTCGTTTAATACGTTTGCGTCACCATAAACAGTTTTTGTGTAAGCTCGGACTTGCTTTTGAGCTTTGAGAACGTAACTATCTAGCGCAACTGTTTTGGCACATTCACTTTTTGTGAGAGGTGCTAATGTTTCTTTTGGAATAAGCGTGTTTTCAAGCTCTTTGCTGTTGGGGGCGGTAAAGGTAATGATATCACCAGGTTTTAGTGTTTTTAATCGTTCTGGTGTGAGATCATCTTTGCTACCAATGATGTAAGTTCCTTGCACATCGAGTATAAAACCTTCTGAATAACAACCTTTATAAGTTCCTATATAGGTTTCTCCTGCCTTTGTTGCTATAACAAGACGATCATCCACGTTGCGTCCCGTATTGTTTATATGGTCCATAAATTCTTTTAAAAGACGTATTTTGGGGGGATTGGAGATATCCTCAAAAAGATCTTTCAACAGTTGTGTATTGCTATATTGCATTGCTTCGCTACAGGCAGCCATCATACGTTTTTGTGTGACAAGCGAAAAGTCAAGCTGATGTCCTGCAGCTTTGGCAAGATTTTCAAAAAAGACTTGTTCTGTGTGCTCATTGCCATCTATGAATGGGTGGATTTTGTGAAGAGAATAAAATAGACTCGTTGCTTCCTTGACAAATTCTTCGCGTGTTAAGCCCTGCAAATTGTCTTTTTCGGCAAGCGTTTGATCTAATTTTTGTAAGAGTTCAGGGATTTCTTCACCGGTTGCAAAATTATTGCCCCATTCCATTCTTTTCATTTCTGGCATGGCGGCAATGCTATCGTCTGTAAATGCGAAGGGGATATGGCGCAGATGTCCAGCCCATACAAAGGTATTTTTAAACAATTGTTGGTGGATATGGCATAGATAAGTTGAATTAAAATATTCTGGCAGGGGTTCTGCACGCAGATTGATCATGGCTTTTTGCCTATCATGTGAGCATTTTTCCAGAAAGCGTTTTAAATCTGTTTCTCCATATCTATTTTTGAGAATTTGGGTACCAAGATAGATATAATTATGGGGTGAGGGAATTCCTTTTGTTTTTTCTTTTGCTTTTGGCATTGTTACATTCCTTATAATGTTACATTGTCCATGAGAGTGTGTTAAACTTTTTGTTTGAAAATCCCCCACGCATATTGTTTTGAGATGTTGAGACTTGGGTGAGGAAAAAATCCCTCAAATTCGTAGGTGTTTTTGAGTGTATCAATCTTTATCTTGGCACTTTTTTCTTTTACTGAGAGAGAATGGTTCATTTGGGTTGTTTTCATGCATATTGTCTTTTAATTTTTTTGTAGAAAAATTTCCCTATAAAAGCGGTGCCTTCAAAAGTTTCTTGATAGGATTCTCAAGGCATAGATATGATTGGTATTTATTATTTGGAGATGAGGAGAGTGCTTTATAAAGAAAATTGGCATTGGTAAGCACAGGCATAATACCATCATTTAAAGACTTTTCCCCATATTTTTCTTGTTGTATCAAGCGGGAATTCCTTCTTTATAGGCTTTTATGAGATAGAATCTCTGCTTTTATCCTTTGATGTTTTTGTTTTGATGCATGGCCTCCATTAGAGGGTGTTTTTTAGTTTTTCTGTGCTTTTGGGGCAAAACGGCTTTTTGCAGCTGCGGCTAACATTTCTTTTCTTCTAAAATAGATCGCTCGACCACAACGTAAAGGGGGTTGTCCTTGCATCAGAATAATTTGTTCATCTTGACGCATTTCTTGAATAACTTCGTGGGGTAAAATGAGAGCTCTTTGTTGGTAATTGATGTTGTAAGAGCTCTTTCCTAAAGATAAGCCTCTTGATTTGTTCGTTCCGGTTACTTCAACGGTCATTTGACCACAGCGTTCTGAAATGTCTTTGGCAGTTTGGAGATCTTTAATGGCAGCATAGCTGACAAAGGAACAACTTTCAAACCATGAACGTGCTCCTGCTTCTCCAAAGTGGTTGACCAACTGACCAGAGGATTGATAGAAGAGCATCAAGGATGTACCGTATTTACGTCCACGGTCGCGGGCTTCTTCTAAAATATTCATATAGCCTAAAAGATCAACTTCATCTAAGACAAATAAAACACGTTTTTTATAGTTACCGTCTGCTGTAACCATGGCATTGAGAAAGGCGCCAATAATCACACGTCCAATAGCTGGATAACTGTTTAAAATGCTTGCGGGGAGATTGAGAAAAACATCTGTATTGCCATTGGTAATATCTGAGGAAAAAAAATCATCTCCGCAGACAAGATCTGCATAATTGGATAAAGAAAGCCATTGGGTGTCTTTTGAGGCGGTGGTATAAACCCCTGAAAAGGTTTGCTCTGCCATTTCTGTAAAAATACCAACCATTTCACGAATAAAAGGAGAAGGTGTTGTTTCTTGAATCATGCGTAATTGATTAACAACAGCTGTTTCTGATTGAGAGAGAATACCACGCAATGTTTTTAAATTGCGCTCGCTGTCTTCATATTCATCAGAAAATACAACATGAGCAAGAAGAGCTGTTAATAGATTATGGGCTTGTGTTGAGAAATATTCCGCTGAAGAATTGTCTGATTTTTTATCTGTAAGAAGCAACTTTGAAAAGCTTACAATATTCGCTTCGCGTTGTGTGCGTGGTACGCTGTCGTCTAAAAGCCAATCGATGACATTAAAGTTTTTTGTTAACAATGAGTTAGGATCGAGAACAATGACATTTCTATTTCCCATTTTTTGACGCGCAAATTTGACCATTGGGGCAACTTCTGTTGAAGGATCAAGACAAATAATAGACCCTGGATAGGTTAAACACGTAGGAACTACTGTACTTGTTGTTTTATAGCCACCAGAACCAGCAAAAAAGATCATATGAGTTGAACCAAAATCAAGATTAAAGGTTAGCAAAGGGGCTGTTCCACCCTTTCCCCATGTTGTTTTATTGCCAGGTGCAAAGGGAATGTTGCACACATTATCTTGATCGACACGGTATCTTTCACCCACAACAATTTGCCCATTGGCAGGAAAGATTTTTGCTGCCTCTCTTAAATTCATCCAAGCGGCCTCACCAAAAATACCTTTTTTTGCGCGCTTGACCTTACTTTTAGGGGGAAGGGTTGTTACGAATTGCATGATGGAAAAAAAAACACCAATGATGATGCCAAAAACAACCATGGGGTCCATGAATTGAAGAGCATAGCCCCATGTTATTCCTTGTTGGCCAACATAGGGACTTAAGCGTTTTATTTCACCACCAATATAGTAAAGAGCGGTTGTTCCAAAAAAGACAACGGAGACAAAAGTGATCATTTTACGCAGGTGTAGTTTTTGCGAGAGACTATACAACAATGAAACAGCAGCCGTTAGTGCTAAGACTAATAAAGGCTCAGAACGAAGTGTCCAATAAATTTGATCGCTTTTTAGTCCATTTGTTATAAACAATAAAAAATGAGGGACAAGGAATATCGTTAAAGCACCTAAAGCGATCGGTGTTAAAATGAGTACCATTTGTGTTTTGGTATATTTCATTGTATTTTACTTTCAATTCTGTCAGAATGTGTTGCGAAATGCTCTTTTCCAGGTGTGTGATATGAACTCTCATCTCTTTTTGCAAAGGTGCAGATAACGCCAAACAGTTTTCGCTTATGAGCCTTTCTCATTAAGGAGGAAGGTTTTGTCTATTCTTAGCAGGCCATAGCGAATGCTTTGGAACGGTGCATTGTGCATACTTGTGCTTGCTGGTGTACTTCTTTGGTTTGCTTAATAATTTGTGTAATTTGTTTGGCTTTATTTTCTGATACACCAATGCTTTGAGCCAATGTTTCATAATCATTATTTTGAACTGCTTTATGTTCATTTGGTGAGAGACGGGTGTTGATCTTTTTTACAAAGTTGCTGAGCTCTTTTTGACATAAAGGATTTTTTGCTAAAGCTTCTTGCTGTAATTCTTTTGGCAAGGCGAAGAGGTCTTGCAAGCTTTGACTTGGCATTTCTACCATTTTTGCAAGGCGACTTTGTTCTGTTGCATGTTCTTGCGTAATTTCCTTTTCAGCATATTTTACAGCATGCGCAAAATTTACAACGGCAGTACAGAGCATCTCAAGATGATTTTTAGCGTTTGCACGTGTCTGATTTTGTAGTCCACATAAACTGAAACCGGCAAGATGAGAAATAGAGTGCGGTGCTCTTTCAATCTGGTTGGCGAGCTGTTGGCCTAAGCTTGGATTTTTGATGATTTCTACCATCTGTTTGTTTAATGTTTTTGTACTACCATAAACAATTTTTGACAATTGCTGGACCTGTTTTAGGCTTGCGTGGACACAAGAATCTTCTGCAACCATTTGGGCCGTTTCATTTTCTGTCAAAGGGGCTAATCTCTCTTCTGGAATGAGAATGCTTTCAAGCTTTTTTGTTTTGGGAACGGTAAAGGTAAATCTATCACCAGGTTTTAATGTTTTGAGTTGTTCTGGTGTGAGCTGTTCTTTATTGCCGATGATGTAAGCGCCTTTCACATTGAAAGCAAAGCTATCATAACCAGCACCCCTATAGGTGCCTGTGTAGGTTTCACCTTCTTTTGCAACCATAACAGGACGATCATTAACATTGCGCCCAAGTTCTTTCATGTTGCTTATGAATTCCTTTAAAAGAAGTATTTTATTGGGATTAGAGATATCTTCAAACAGATGCTGCATTGGTTCTAGATCACCATTTTCTGCTACAGCAACACTGGCGAGCATCATGCGTTCTTTTGTAACAAGTGAAAAGTCAAGCTGATGCCCTGCTGCTTGAGCAAGCTTTTCAAAAAAGACCCGTTGTGTACGTCCATTGCCTTCTCTAAAAGGATGAAGTTGGTTAAGGGCGTTAAATAAGCTTATTGCTTCAGCGTTAAATTTCTCGCGCGTTAAGCCTTGCAAATTATCTTTTTCGGCAAGCGTTTGATCTAATTTTTGTAAACCGTCTTGGATTTCATCGCCGAATGCAAAAGGATTTTCCCATCCTGTTCTTTTCATTTCGGGCATGGCGGCTATGGTGCCATCTTCAAATGTAAAGGGGAGATGGCGCAGATATCCAGCCCATTCAAAGGTATTTTTAAATAAGTGGTGATGAATAGAGCATAGATAGGAGCTATCAAACTTTTCTGGTAAGGGAGCTTCACGCAGATTAACCATTGCTTCTGCTGTATCATGTGAGCATTTCTCCAGAAAGGATTTTAAGTCTTTTATTCCATATTTATTTTTGAGTGTTGTGGTGTTTGGGTAGACATAATGATGGGGAGAAACTGTCTGTATATTTTTTGTCTTTGCTTTTGCTTTTGGCATTGTAGCTTCCTTATAATTTTACGTTGTCCATAAGAGTGTTAAATTCCTCGAGTGAAATATTCCCCTTTGCGTATTCTTCTAAAATTTTGAGTGTTGTAGGATGAAGCGCTATTCCCTCTATCGCATGGGTGCTGATGGCTGCTTCAACGGCTTCACGGCGTTTTTTTAATTCTTCTTCTGTCATCGATAAAAGATTTTCTCTATTTTCTGTTTCGTTGGTTTTCATGCATTTTTTCTCTTATTTGCAATCGTTACTTTAAAAGAGCCTTTGCAGCCGGTGTGATTTTCTTTTACTCACCTCCAAAGATGTTTCGTTGTTTGAAGGGATCGTAATAAATTTCTGTGACCTTAAATTTTCCTTCAATCCGTTTGCATTGGATGATGATATCAATCATTGAAATCAACAGTCCTCGAATATCATCACGCTCTAAATCACCACCGCCTTCACTTTCTTTGACCAAAAGGGTCATCTGCTCAAAGGCTGCAAGTGCTGTTGATGCGTGAACCGTCGTAATGGAACCTGGATGGCCTGAATTGACATTGCGGATATAATAAAAGGCTGTACCATCTCGAAGTTCTTGCAAAAGAATACGATCAGGACGCATCCGTAAAGATGATTCAAGTAACTCTTTGGGGCCAACGGAGGCTAAGCCTTGTCCATCTTTTGAATAGAACATTGAGACATGGTTAGGGTGTGGGATCACCAATTCTTGCGTGTCTTCAATGGTGATAATACGCTCTTCTTGAGGAATTTTGGCGATTAATGCTTTTGATAATGTTGTTTTACCCGAACCGGTTTTTCCCGCAATTAAAATATTTTTCTGGCATTCTACAGCTTGATTTAAAAAAGAGACAAAGTCTTTATTACAGTAGGCATTGGCTAATTTATGCTCGATGATTTTGAGTTCGTTAAAACGAGAATGATAGTCATTCAAAGGTGTGAAAGAGACCTGTTCACAGAGCGAGAAGAGGCCTTTCTTGGCGAGCTCTTCGAGAGAAAAACTCTGCGATGACGGTTTGCGAATTGTCATACTAATCGTGTCTTTTTCGACAGCGGGTGGAATGACAATTTGAATACGCTCATTGCCTGGTAGCGTTGCAGATAATATTGGGTTTTTGTCCGATATGTTTTGCTTGGAATAGGATGCTACAACTTTCGCAATCCCCATAAGCTCATTAAAAGAGAGCCCCGGTGCTTCTATTGTTTTCCATCCATCAAATCCTTCAGTCATGACTTGATAGGGACGATTGATAACAATTTCAAAGAGTCTCTCATCTTTCAAAAAAGCACTGATGGGTTCAAGTTTTGTGAGAACAATCGCAACGGTTTCATCGCTCATGGTATGTAAGTTTGAGTTCATTCTAAAGTTACCGCCGAATTTTTGTAAAAGTTTCTTGAAACAGCTCGATTGATAATCTGTTTTTTGTTTTCGATGACTTTCAATTTATAAACGCTGGAAAAATCTAAATCGCGGGCAACAAAGATATTCACCATTTCCCCTTGGTTTTTGGATAATGTTGGAGGAATATTGGCGTAATTTTCTACGAGAATGTTTGCGATGTTTTGTCCTGAAGAGATTGTTTCAGTTTCTTCTTTTTCCTGTTTTTTTGATAAACGTTTATTGGCATAATGTGTTGCATCTTTTATTAGTGAGACAAGAAGCGCAGACCCAATCCTCTCAAGCCAATGGTTATCAATATCTCCATCCATACCAGAACGCCCTAAAGCATCCGTTGCCGGTGAAGCTAAGGATATAATGATACCATTGGGGGTTTTTGCTCTATTCCATAGTACAAAGAGACGTGTTTGGCCTTTTTTCAATCCGGCGCGATATTCACCAACAATTTGGGTGCCTTTATCAAGAAGCACAACACGACCATTGTCTGATAAGATATCTCTGGAGATGATACAACTGGCAAAACCTTGTTGATCACTGTTGATGGCTGTTTCTAAAATACAAGGAATAGAAGTTCCCATCGCGATGATGTAGTTTCGATTGCCAAGGGTTGAAGCACGAATACCTTCAAGCACTGTGGGTTTGAGAAGATGATTAAAACGTTGTGTCGTTTCATCAGGTTTACTTTCAAGTTGGTGAGGCAAAGCACCATTATTTGTTTGTGAATCTATTTTGCCTTGTTGTGTACTTGCATAAGCTAATACAGGAGCACGTTGTGCTGCCTCCAGCAGTGAGTCATCAGAATTTAATTGATTGATGTTTGGTGTTGGTAGCTCGACTTTTGGTAATAGAGCGTTATTTCGTTGAGGCTGTTCAAAGGGGGGAGGGGTAGGCTTTGCAGGACGAAAAAGCTCTGTTTGTTTTATAACTTTTCCTTCTTTTGAAGATTCAATTGGTTGCTTTTTGTCTGTAACAAGTGTTGAATAGGCTAAATAAAGACAGACACTGAAAAGAATAATAAGAGCAATAGCTTTCCCCACATTGTTCTGTTGACTTTTCCCTTGAGCATTTTTTATTGTATCGCGATCATTAATGCTTTTTTCATCCACGGTGTTATTCATGGCTGCTTCCTAGGTTCACTTTACGTTGTACAGATGGTGATGTCGTACCTGTTTCAGGATTAATTCCTTTTGGTACGAACCTTTTGTTAAAGATGCACAATACTTCATTCCCACGTCGTAGCGTGAATTGTGCAGCTGTTGCATGAACAATAACCTTGTTGCCTTTAATCGATTTGGGAATAAGCGCTTCTTGCCCATCAGGCGATACAATGTAAATGGCAGGGATTTCAATGTTGCCTAAAAAGGTAAAGGTTGTTGTTTTCCCATTATCATAGACAGAAGCAGGTTCAATAAGAGATGAGCCTTGAGCTTCATAAGCCCAATTGCGTGGTCCAAAATCTTCATGGATATTTAAAATATCATTGACAAAGTTTTCTTCACGTTGTTTTTCTTTTTCTGCTTCGGCTAATTTCTTACGTAAGGCTTCATCTTCTGGATAACGAAACTTTACTAGGAAATACGTCTCATTGCCGGCTGAAACATCGCCTTCACGGACTTGTAGCTCGAATTGATAAGAGCGTTGTGTTCCATCTTGGCGGCTTGTGACAATTTGTAAATTTGTCACAGGCTGGACTTCACGTGGTTTGAGAAAAACAAAGTGTCCAGCCGGTGCAACTTGCCAAGCAACCGAATTTCCAATTCCTACATAGGTTACTTCTTCATCAACGGCAAATTCTAGTTGAACCGAAGAGCGAATGGAGCCAATGATTTGTACGACGTTGTAGGGGTCATAATTGACAAATCTGATGCGGTTATCTTTACGTGCACTGACAGGCGCTGTTTCTGCAAGTGAGAGAACTGTGTGAAAGCTGAGAGTGATCGTAAAAATTAAAGAGATTGTTTGTAAAAGTCTGATCATTTTATCACCTCTGGATCAGATCTATATTCCGATACTTGAAAACCAAGAGGGTTGATAAGACGATCAGACGTTGAAATGTGTGCGTTCACGTAGGAAAAATTTAAGATTGAAATCCAATGGGAAATATTTTCTTTTTCATTCAAGTCTCTGATCGTTTTATAGTAACGAACTTGGATAAGATCTTTACTTATAAAAGAGATTGATTTGATTGTGATCGTAGCAATCATGTTATGATAAATATTTTGCGGACTTTCTGGATTATTGCCCGCGTACCATTTTGCAAAACGGTTTTGTTCTTTTGGAGAAGATAAAAGAGAGACTAAGCGAAAATTGTTTTCTGCTTCTGATGCTTGAAAACCTTCACGAGCGCGAACATATTGGCTGGCAAAATAACGCGTTATCGCTTCATCATAGTCGTTAGGGGATTCTTTTAGGGCGCTTACAGTATCAATAATGCCTGTTGAGTTATCAACGCGGATAACAAAAGGCTCTACCGTTTTCAAAGGCGTCAAAGCTGCGACAGCTAAAGCCAGCGCAATTGTCATCAATCCAAAAAGCACTGTTAAAGCCATGGAGATTTTCATCCGCACGCGCATGCTATGCATGCGATCAATGTCAAATGAGCGCGCTTCTTTTATATATTCTTCAAGGGCATCACTTTTCACGCATAACCTCCACAGTTTTATCAGATCGTGCTTCATGAATAACCGGCTTTAATAAAGCTGAATTGGCTGTTACTTTTTCACTTTCCAAAGTATTGAGAATGATGGGAGTGGTAACAGGCTTTACGCTCTTTTCTGGGTAGACAATGTTTTTATTGTCCCAATTCCACTTATCTTTATTTAAAGCACGTGTATGTTTGCCATTACAGCGTGGTGGTTTTTTAGGGACACTCAAAGAGGCACAACCAGTAAGAGCGATTGTTAGGACCATAACAAAAGTTATTTTTCGTTTCATTTTTTGAACTCACAAATATCTTGGAATACAATGCATGAGAGCCTTTGTTCTGAACATTTTTACAAGTTTATGTGATGCAAGATTTTGATTGGTTTTGTTGTTAGACCCAAGATGTTAGATCTTATTTGGAACAGGATCATGGCGTGTGCGCCAAAGGGCGCACACAAGGCAAAAACAAAAATGCTTATTCTTTTAAAGAGGTGATTTATCTTAAAATCGACCACGACCGCCTCCAGATTTACCTGCTTTTGCTGCTGCCCCTGCCGCACTTCTAACAGCGTTACCGGCAGCTCCTGAGATTTGTGAAGTGGCACTTTTTACTGCATTGCCACTCGCTCTTGCACCATTGGAAAGCATTGTAAAAATCTGTCCTCCTGAAGAGACACCAGCGTTAAAGTATGGTCCGCCAGAGGCCAGCGCTGTTGCAATACCAGGAAGCGCACGGAAGATAATAACTCCTATGATCGAAATGACGATGACAGGGGGAAAAAGAACGTAAATTGATTCATATGAAACTTTGAGAACCTGTAGGATAACTTGACATATAATGGTTCCAAGCATGATTACGAGAACTTGTAAAATGGTAAAATTGATCAAAGTTGTAATCCATGCATCGGAGTATTTTCGCGTTGCATTGAACAAATACAAACTAATAAATAGAGGACCAAGACCTATAATCATGACGAGTGCAACTTGTGCAAACATTTGCACAATAAAACCACCTATACAAAAAAGAATAACCGCGAGAAGCATGATAGAACCAAGAAGACCTACAATGATCTTTTCAAAAAACCAAGCATTGTATAAGACTTCTTGATAACGCGAACTTGCCTTTAACAAAATATAATCAAAAACATTGGAGCTTGCAGGATTACTGTTAAGCGCATTCCCAATAGCATTGGATAAATCATTGAAGAAAATATCCTTGACATAAGTATTAAATGTATCCGCATTCGTTGCCATTGTTGTAACAACAACGATTTTAACAACATTATTGAGAAGACTATGCATGGAAAGCGCAACGCGACCTGTCATAACATTATAGCCATAAAGAAAGATAAAAATGATTGCGGCGAGATTTAAGGGCGCTGAAATAGCAGAAGACAGCCCACTCACCGTCGTGTCCATCACATTATCAAGGGGTTTTAAAATATACCCAGAAACGCTTTCAAAGGGAGAAAAACTAAAGTCTGACATTTGTACTTGTACTTTCAAGTTTTTCTTTTAATTCTTTTTCTTTTTCTTTTAATTGTGCCTCAAGATATTTATGCTTTTTTTGTTCCTTTTCTTCACGTAATTCATCTTTTGTCTTCGTATCTCTTGCTTGAATCATATCAAGAGACTGAAGTTTTAAAGAAGCTACTTGAAGATCGGCTTGAAGAAGAGAAAGCTTTACTTGAAGATCTTGTCGAAGGGCTTGCAATTCTTCTGGTTTTGTGTCTGGTTTTGATTTAATATTTTCAAGTTGTTGACTTATGTCTTTGATTTTTTTTGCAGTTTCAGTTGCGCTTTTATAAATGTTTTCAGCTGTTTCTGATTTTGCAGCATCTAATTTTTGTGTGTTCTCGAGTGCTTGTTTATAATATTCATCCACATCAGATGTTGTTTGCGCTATTGCATGAGAAATAAAAGAAAAAGATAACAGTGTAACTAAGCCATATTTTTTCATTGATTTTTTCTCCTTTGATAAAATATGGGCAGCCATTTGTCAGGGGCAGCTCCATATTCGTTGATAATTTCATTCATGAGTTCAATGTTTTTTGTTGTGCCGCTTAAAACGGCGATCTCATCATTCATTCCACGTAAGTTAAGTTCTGCAACGACGGAACTTTGTCCTTGTTTGATGAGAAAACGACGGGACTCTCTGCTTAACTCTGACTGTATCAGTTCAAATTCACGCTCAGTAAGTTTGAAAGCTTCGACATAATCATTGTAATTTGCTTTTTGATTTGGAAAAAATATTTGGGTGGGGCATTGCTCAATGATTGTGTGCGCGATTGTTGAGTTCAAAGCATCTTTAGGGCTTTGTGTTGCAAAGAGCATCATGCCATTTTGTTTACGAATTGTTTTTAGCCGATCTTGCGCAAAAGCTTTAAATGAATCATCTTCTAAAGCTTTCCAGAATTCATCAACGACGATAATGATGCGCCGCCCATCAATCAGATCAAGAATGCGGTGAAAGAGATACATCATTAAGGGGCGCCGAATTTCTTCATTATCTAAGAAATCGGTCATGTCATAGCCAATGAACTGCGCATTTAAATTGAGATCATCTTGGTCATTATCAAAAACCCATCCTAAATCATTGCCTCTAATCCAGCGTTGCAGCCGTATGGCAATTCCTTCTTTGGATGTGTTGTCAAAAAACAGTTGAAGGGCACCAAGAGAGCGCTGGGTTGGGGGTAAGTTTTCCAAGGAATCAATGGCTTTGGCGATATCTTGTCGCTCTTCTTCTGTTACGATTTGCCCTTCAGCGGTCACCAGCTTTAAGATCCAATTACGAAGAAAGATTTTATTTTTTTCGGTGTATTCCATGCCCTTTAAGGGAGCAATACCCGTGGGCTGCCCATTTTTTAAAGGTTTGTATTTCCCTCCTCCAGCCCGTACAAAAATCTCTGCTCCTTGATCTTTATCAAAAAAAACCATTGTTGGATTGTGTTTTTGTAATTGTGCAAGAAGAAAATTAACAATCACTGTTTTACCAGATCCTGATGGACCACAAACAAATGTGTTTCCAAGATCGCCATAATGAAAATTAAAATAGTAAGGTGAACCAGCCTGTGTTTTTAGCAATGCGACAGCAGCTCCCCAAACATTATCGTTCAGTTTGCCAACAGGGAAAGAATGGAAGGGCGATAAAGCGGCAAAATTTCTGCTGGTAATGGCGCCTGAACGCGCACGATAGCTAAAGTTTCCAGGAAGCTGTGCCCACCATGCTGCTTCCAATCCTAAATCTTCTCTGGCAATCACGGCTCCTCCATTGGTTAAATGGGAACGTGCTTTTGATAAGTTTTCAGACAATATTTTAGGATGATCAGCAAAAACAGCTAAAGAAATGTGGTGTTCTCCCAAAACAAAACGGTTTGATTCTAAATCATCTAGCGCTTCATCCAGTGCATCGATTTGTGAGCTAGCACGGTCAGCTGCATTGATCATTTGATTTTGTTTGCGGCTCATAATCGCACTGGCGGCTGCCTTACTTTTAAAGACAAAGGATTGTGTTAAGATGAATTCAAATGGCACCGTAAGCAGACCATCAGTCATACCTGGGCGTGTTTTAGAAGGATACTCTTTCCATCCAAACATGCCCACAAAGCGTTCATTGCTTTCATGGCGAATTTCGATAATTTCTTTCCCAAAAATAACACGATCCGAGTAAATTGTTGAAGCAATAGTTCCAAATGTGAGAGGAATACGCTCACGTCTTCCCCCTACTAGCTGGTGGAGAAATTCACTTTGTTCGGCAAATAAAAGTCCTTCATGTTCATAGATTGATAGTAGACGGACTTCATACTCTTCCAAACCTTGCATAAGATCTTGACTTAACTCTTCGAGTTTACGAATAGCTTCCTCATCGGGCTCAGATTGTGTTTTCTTGGCTTTGCTCAAGCGCTGAAAAAATGAAACCAGCTTTTCTGTTTTATCCGCGGCCGGATTCCAAAGCAGTGAAATAAATAGATCATTTCTATACAGTTCTTGCGAAACCATTTTCTTTTTATATTTTTCATCTAATGTTGTTGCAAAAGATGAAAGAAAATGACCCTCTGGGTATATCGTTTCACGGCGGCGGATGATGTGAGAATATAAAGCAAGCCGCTCATCTGCGATATTTTTTAAAAGGGTGTTTAATTGGTTGTGTAAAGAATTTAATTGATCAATATCCGCAGTGTCGAAATTTATACCTTCAACAGCCATCACAACCATTAAACAGCGTGAATTTAAAGCAACGACATGTTGGTTGATGTAGCGTATATAGGGAATATATTCTTCAGGCAAAGTTTCCCGTTTCATTATTGACATCTGTTTCACCAGTTTCGTTCCTTCAGCTTAGTTCCTTATAAGTGCGGATAAGGCGTAAAGGGGAGGTTGAACCTCCTCCCCATCTGTTGAGGTTTTTTTGTTTTCCTCGGGTATTGAGCCATGCAAATAATACGCGAAATTGGTTGTGATCGTACTTTGTCACTTCTCGCAAAATAAAGTGCATCCCAATCCCAAGACCAAACATGGTAAAATCACTGGTTAAAATGAAAAGAATGGATGTTGCCATGACATTAAGCGCCATCGCTTCCATTGTAACACCAGCAAACATGGCCGGGCGCGTACAGGCAAGGAAAAGAGTATCTTCGTTCATTTATGTTGTGCCCGCTAATTTAGTGACGAGAGCAGGGGCACCAAAAACAATAGCAATCCCCAGAACACAGTAAGCTGCTTTGCGTAAATCAATAAAGCCGTACATCCAGCCAATCCCCACAGCAGCAACACATATAATTGCAATGAGCCTTGCCGTTGGACCCGTCATCATTGTGACAATGTTGCCTAAAACACCATCAAGATTTCCCAGACCACCTCCACCAGTAGTAGAAGCAGCATAAGAAAGATCAGATACAAAAACTGCCGTAAAAAGCAGCATGGTCACGATAAAAATGATGTTTTGGAATCTATTATCTGTCATTTT
Source organism: Bartonella sp. AP1QHHD (assembly GCF_042196265.1). NCBI lineage: Bacteria > Pseudomonadati > Pseudomonadota > Alphaproteobacteria > Hyphomicrobiales > Bartonellaceae > Bartonella > Bartonella sp. AP1QHHD. The sequence continues at coordinate 3,360 of NZ_JBHIPW010000086.1, read as the reverse complement.
ACCTCTCTTTAACAAATAATATTTGTTCATATGTCGACATTCCATTGCCTCTAACAAACTAAAGAGTGCTGTCATTTGATGACAGTTTAATTCTTCTCGTTTGTTTGCTTTAAAAGCCTTGATCGTGGATCTGTTCACTCTCAAGCTCTTCTTCGTAAAGAGACAGAAGTCTTTTCAAATTGAGATTGTGTTACATGAAAATGGCAATTTTAAGTTGTGTATATTGGTAAAAATAACAATATTAAAATAATGAAAGAAAGAATATCATTCTTTACAAAATGTAGTTAATCTGCAACACTTATATTTGGATTTTTTCTTTAAAAACAAGGGGATTGCTGATCAATAATCTGACATGATAGGAAAAAAACGAATTTTTTGAGCGAGCGTGTTAAGAGATGCTATTTAAATTGATTGTTATTATTTACATTATGGGGGCGACAGTGTGGGGATTAAGCCAATATAAAGATAAAATGGATTTCAGCATTCTTAAAACATTTGAGACGCAAGATATCCAAGATATTGTCGATCTCTATCGAGAAGAAAAAAAGTTGGGTAGATCTATCACCAAACAGCAATTAGAAAAAAATGAACCAGCTCTCGATTTGCAGAAGAGTGTTTCATTAAATGATGTTGCAAATAATGCTGTTGTTTTTCATGGTAAGGCTTCTGTTACAAGTGGGGTTACATTTAAATTACTGACGCCTGCTGCACAATCTTGGCGCTCACATATCTCCCGTGATATTCATCTTTATGGTGTGGACACATGTGCACCCCGTCAAAAAGCAAGATTAAATGATCAAGAATGGCCCTGTGGTGCGGTTACAACGGCTTGGCTTGTCACCAAAACACTTGGGCAGGATTTATCCTGTAAACAGGCTTTGATGCACAATGGTGTTTATTATGCGCAATGTTTTGTTCAAGGGGTTGATTTAGCTGAGGCAGGTCTTACAGAAGGTATGTTGGTACTCTCAAAAGAGGGGAAAAATCCTATTCCAGCCCAGTATCATCATGCGGAAGAAAAAGCACGTGGCAACAAGATTGGTCTTTGGTCGAGTGATTTCACTGAACCTTTAAAATGGCGGCGAGATAATGGATCCTATAATCCCTTTGCTAGTCCATGATTGGTTTTAATGAACATATTTACTTAAATTTTTATAGAGAAAACTTTATCAATAAAATTGTACCAAATCGTAGAGCAAATTTGAATAAACGGTGAGATTATTTTCGTTTATGAAGTAAATGGATGGTACTTCCCTTTTCAAGGGAGGGTTGCTTTCAAAATCGCTTCTCTATTTTTACTTATGTGTTTTATAAAAGCGGGAAAATGTCATTGTTGGTGGCAAAGCATTTTTGAGTATTTGTGTTTGAAGGAGAAAGTGAGGCGATAAAAAACGCTCAAGAAACGGATTTCTAGAGCGGTGTTGATAAAAGTAAAAAATGAACAGCCCCAAAAATGGTGTAACGTTTAATATAATGGATAGAATCTTTCACAATGCCTTAAAAGAATTCATAGCAAAAGTTTTTTCATCAGAATTTTGTCTTCAGGATTGGATCACGTTTTTTACTTCTTTAAAAGTGATCAATCTGTTGCCTTCCTTGAAAAGCTTTCATAATTATCTGCTTTTAAATTCAGACTTCCAAATGATGGATGGATTTCAAATAGACTCTACACGAAGAAATCTTCGTAAAAATGATTTGCATTGCTGATTGTTTTCTATATATCACAAAACGTTTCTATTTAGGCCTTCGATGGGGAACAATAATCAACATATAAATAGGTAAAAAGAGCTCATACTTTTTTGTTATGGCTTTGTGGTTTAATGATCGTGAGACTTAAGTCTTATAATGCTCATAGGCTTTCTATAGGGCTAGGGGCGATGCCTATTGCAATGTAACTATTTGAAATCAGTTGAACAAAAGCATTAATGCGCCTTCTGATTTCATCATTTGTATTCAGTTTGGGCTCTTTCCCTTCTTATTGTATTTTATGACAAACTCATACGATGGCTATTGTGAGCTCTTCTTGCGTTACTTTACTCAGAGTGTTCACTTTGAAAGCAAGCAAGTGGATAGTGAGGTTGTATTCTCATACAGTGTGAAAATTCAACCCTCATTTGGGGGGATAATATTAACAGATAAGGTATTTAAAGAGGGATAAAATGAAAAAAAATTATTTTATTATGCATGGCTCTATTATTCGTCTTGGGGTGTGAAAAAAAACTATAGCGTAGAAGATTGAAAAAAAGATGCAAAATTAAGAGAAGAATGGGGAACGAAGTGTTTTCTTTCAGGACAATTTGTTAAGGAATCTAAAAATTGTCAAAATGTCTTACAAGCAGATACTGAAATGTTTTTCTCGCCAAAGCTTGATGCTCTAGACCGTGGTCATGTATTTTAATAAATATATATTACTCAACAGTAAAGTGTGATATAAAAATTCTAAAATAAAGAAGTTACGGCTCAACGAATGCTCGCTTCTTCAATTGTTATAGCGGAATTTTTTATCATTTTTCATCTTTTAGATGAGCTCCCCAAATCATATTCGCAATCCTATTGTTTGTTTCAACTTTATCAGATTGAGGATTATAATCATGAGAGAATTGGATAGCATTGTCTTATAGAAATATCTCTCAAGGTATCCAAGCCTATTTTGCGACGCTGTTCGTAAAGGGTATATAAAAAGCAAGTAAAATAAAATAGTTATGTCTAATATGGGGGAATAGGTGAATCTTGATTCTATTGAGTTTTTTTGCCTCTATCCCTCATCTTTTTGAAGCTTTTTTATCGCCTCTATAGCTAACCTTTTACGGTCTGCGCTCTTTGTGTAAAGAGATGCCATAGCATCATTTGTCCAGCCAAAGAGTGCTTTCAATTGTGATACTGTTGCACCAGAGTTAGCTGCGCGTGTTGCTGCTAATTTTCTTAATCCATGCGCCGATTTTTTAATTCCAGCANACTGTTGCACCAGAGTTAGCTGCGCGTGTTGCTGCTAATTTTCTTAATCCATGCGCCGATTTTTTAATTCCAGCAGCATTACAAGCGTCTCTAAATGTATCGCCAAAGCTTTCTTTGGAGAGTTTTTGATTAGTTTTACTACAGATGAATGTTTCTACTCCAATAGGACCAGCTTCAAGCGTTTTGGCTAATTCCGGTAAAATAGGTAGAAAGACATCTGTTTGGAATTTACTTTTCTCTGTCTTGAGATGAATAATATTGTCTTTGACATCTTTCCAGCCAATTCGTACCGCATCACCACGACGCAAGCCCGTATATAAAAGAACATCAATCCAGACACGTTCATGGGTACCATGGGACCATCTTTGATAATATTTCTCAACATCTTCTTCTGTCCAAACAGGA
>NZ_JBHIPW010000085.1:0-1348 GCF_042196265.1 Bartonella sp. AP1QHHD | reverse complement strand
TGTTTTTTTCCGAAAATGAAAGAAAGAACGGTGTGTAAAATATGCAAGCAGTTTTAAATTGGATAGAACAGCATCCTGTATTATTTTCAGCGTTTTCTGTATTATTTTCAGCACTTTCTTCGGTTGGTGCTTTATTATCAGCAATTTTTGCTTTTCGTTCTATTAAACAGACATTGAAATTAAGAAAGGAAGATCTAGAAAAGTTTAAAGCTGAATTAGCTAATGCCATGGACATAGCTAAATCAACTAAACAACAAGCACAAGCGCTAGAAAAGCTTACCAACGTTCTAGAAAAACAGACAGAAATTTTAGAGCAAAGAAAACTTAATGTTTTGTCACAATATATGCGAACATATAAAGATCCCGATAGTGACGTATTTTTATTCATCGATATAGCTTTATTCATTGCAAATCCTACAAAACAACCAATTACAATCAATTCGATTAGTATAAATAAAGACAGCCTTTTTAGATTTATTCATGCAACATATAGTATATCCTATCCTTTTCCTCCTTATAAAAAGGTACACACCATCTCCCCCAAAAATTTCAAACTTCTCTGTTTAAAAAAACCTAAAGTAGAACCTGAAATATATGATACTCTTAATGTATTTAGCCTTGATGTTTCCAGCTCGCTATACTTGGTTCTTACTATCGCACCTATAAATAATAATACACCATCTAGACTAGCATTCACTTTAGAACACACTGCCGTAGATCCTCAAAATCCACCAGAAAAAGTGAATTTTCCCGTCCGCGATATTCAATACTTTGAACCAGAACCAGAACTCTTACAGCTGTTACGTTCAAAGAATAATGGTTTTCCAATTTGAACAATAACGCTGTTGTTCCTCAATACTTTTTTCAGCCAACTCGGCCCATGTCAGTGGCTTTGGCCTCACAAGATGAAATAATAAATATTGCGATCTATCCCATTTATTAACTTCTTCAATTGTAACGGTTTTTTTTGCCATAAACCATGTATGAACATCGTTAATAATTTGAATTGCTTCATTCTTTCTCTGTTCATCCATCATCAATTGTTGCAATATCTTTCGTGCTCTATCATCATCTTTTTCATCACTATATTCATTTATAATTGGAGCTTTGTTTACAAACTCTCTTACAAGCGCACGAACATCTTCAGGCTCTTGAAGATTGTCATTAATATTTTTATATTCAGTCAAATATTCTTGCTCTTTAGATTTCTTCTGTTCAGATTCCAACAAACGTTCTTGCACTTTTTGTTGCAATTGCTGCAATTGTTGTATTTTCTCTTCATTTTCTGCTAGCTGTCCTTCCATCAACGCTTTTTGTGACGCTATTAACTCATTTTTTTCTGCTAGCT
>NZ_JBHIPW010000084.1:0-2675 GCF_042196265.1 Bartonella sp. AP1QHHD | reverse complement strand
AAAAGGATGGGTGTATCGACGCACTTTCGGGGATCGCTTATTGCCTTATCAGGATAAAATCCAAAAAGGACTAATGGATTGTCCCACCATTACACTTCAAACCGCAAGTGGAATAGAAAAAGTCATTCCTTGCGCAAAAATCACAGCAAAAGGAATTGGTGTGTTGTCTCAAGAGATTAAAAAACAAAACATGCATTAAGGGAAATAAACCATGGAAAAAAAATACGAACTTACTGATGAAACAATCAATGTTGATGGCAAAATCCTTCACCGTATACGTGCTTTAAGAAACTTTGGTGATGTCGAGAAAGGCAACCTAGGAGGCTATATCGAGAAAGAAGACAACCTAAGTCATGAAGATGATTGTTGGGTAGATGGTGATGCCAAGGTGCTTGAAAGCGCTACCATTTTTGATAATGCCAAGATATTTGATGGCGCCTGTATTAGTGGAAATGCTACGGTTTGTGATAAGGCACAAGTTTACGATAAGGCACAAGTTTACGGTAACGCCAAGGTTTACGACAATTCTCGTATTTATGGAAGTGCACAAGTTTACGATGATGCACGTGTTTACGATGATGCACGTGTTTACGATGATGCACATGTTTACGATGATGCAGTCATTTACGTTAATGCAAAAGTTTGCGGTGATGCCAAGGTTTATGGAAAAGCAAGAATATACCATGACGCCGTAATTTCCGAACATGCACGCGTTTATGACAATGCAGAAGTTTTCGACAACGCTACAATTTCGCACGTTGCATCCGCTTGTGACAATGCTCGTATTTTCGGTAAAGCAAAGGTTGGTGGTTGTGCCGAAATTTATGATGGAGCACATGTCTCTGAAAAAGCTAAAGTTGGCGGTCACGCAAAAATCTCTGGAAATGCCCGTGTGTTTGGTGGTGCAATAGTTTGCGAGAATGCCAAAGTAACCGGAAATACAAAAGTATCTGGAAATGACACTGTTTTAAGATAAGGGCGACTTAAACCATGGAAAAAAAATACGAATTTACTGATGAAACAATTGAGTTTGGGCGCAGAACGCTCCGCCGCATTCGTGCACTGAGAGATTTGGGGGACGTCAAGAAAGGTGATCTTGGCGGCTATATCGAGAAAGAAGACAATCTAAGTCATGATGGCAATTGCTGGGTAGGTGATGATGCAAAAGTCTATGGTTATGCCAAGGTTTTTGATGATGCACATGTTTATGGGAATGCTCGTGTAGATGGTTATGCAAGAGTTTATGACAAAGCCAAGGTTTATGGTGATGCTTATATTTATAACATTGCTGATATTTACGAAAATGCATGTGTTTTTGGTAGTGCATCTGTTACCGGAGAAACTAATATTTTTGGTAATGCGCAGATTTTTGGACATGCTCGTGTTTTTGCCAGTGCACAAATCTACGAAAATGCACAAGTTTCCGGTGGTGCATTTATTAGTGGAAAAGCTGAAATTTATGGAAATGCTAAAATCTATGACAGTCCATTGATTTCCATCAGAGCAAAAGTTGGGGGAAATGCCAAAATCTGTGGTGATGCATTTATTCATGGAAACGCAGAGATCATCAATGATAAAATCATCACAACGGGCATGAGGCAATAAACCATGGAAAAAAAATACGAATTTACTGATGAAAAAACTGTGTTTGATGGAAGAACTCTTCACCGAATTAGAGCATTAAGAGACTTTGGATATGTCAAAAAAGGTGACCTAGGCGGTTTTATAGAAAAAGAGAGCAACTTAAGCCATAAGAGAGACTGTTGGATTTTTGGCAATGCACAAGTTTACGATAATGCCAAAGTTTATGATGATGCCCGTGTTTATGGGAATGCACAAATTTCTGGAAATGCACAAGTTTTTGATTATGCCGAAGTTGGTGGTGCTGATGTTGGAGATAATGCCAAGGTTTTTGACTATGCGCGGATTTATGGGAATTCTGTTATAGGGGAAAGTGTACACGTTTACGGAAATGCTAAAATTTACAATCAAGCATATATTTGCTGTCGTGTAAACATTGCTGGAAATTGTAAAATTAGTGGCTCCACCATAATCGAAGAACGTGAGAAATAGTAACCATGAAAAAGAAATACGAACTTACTGATGAAATAGACATCCTCTATCGTCGACCAGTTCGTCGCATTCGTGCACTGAGAGACTTTGGAAAGGTCAAGAAAGGTGATCTTGGTGGTTTTATAGAGCATGAAGGTAACCTCTCTCATGAGGGCGATTGTTGGGTTAGGGATAAGGCAAAGGTTTGCAGTAATGCTCAAATTTATGAGAATGCACAAGTATTTGGACGAGCACGTATCTCATGTAATGCACGTATTTATGGAAATGCTAATGTTTTTGGAAACGCTTGTGTTGAATCCAATGCACATATTTTCGATAATGCGCAAGTTTACGGAATAGCCGAAATTCACGGCAATGCCAAAATTTGTGAAAAAGCTCATATTGGTGGTGAAGCTGTTGTATGTGGTAACACATGTATTTCAGGCAACACACATATTAGTTATAGTAGAAAAGCCGAACATATCCCTAGGAAAAGACAGAGCGTATAAGCACTTTCTAACAACCAACCATTTTTAAACACAAGCGTGATTCACGCCACGGGTGAATTGCGCGCAATGTAGGAAATCAAGATGAAAAATTCTACTTTTTTAAACGAAATGGCA
>NZ_JBHIPW010000083.1:0-3527 GCF_042196265.1 Bartonella sp. AP1QHHD | reverse complement strand
GTTTGGGGGCGATGGTAAAGAAATGGCGACCATGCTTGCACAAGGCATGGCACCCATTAAAGAGCTGTTTGCAAAGGCGCGAAAAGGAAAATGGCTGATAGGTGCCGATGTTGCACGCTATGCAGCAGATTTAAGTGACAAGCTTGGTGCCTTTAAGAAAAAAATAGGCGGTATCGCGAGCTTTATTGGCGCGCGTTTCATGCCCGTGATTAATGATATGATTGACGGTTTTTCAAAATTGATTGATGAAAACCGCGACCTCATTCAAACAACCGTTGCGAGCTGGGCAAAAACCTTAAAAAAAGTCCTTAATGATTTGCTTAATCCTACCTCTGATTTAAGAAAAGGCATCAGTGATCTCACAGAGAGGATTAAAGGCTGGTTCCAATGGATGGAGCCGTTGATTGGTGAAATAACCCTCTTTAAGGTAGGACTTGTGGCACTTGGTTCGTTCATTTTTGGTCCACTCATTGCCGCGTTAGCCGCAGCGGGAGCAGCGTTTGTCACACTTGGCTATGCAATCATGACCACACCTATCGGCTGGATACTTGGTGGTATTGCAGCAGTTATTGCACTGTGTAAATACTGGGATGAAATAGATTTCCGGTTGGTTGCATCATTAGCTGTAATTGGTGCAGCGTTTGTTAAGCTTGGTATCATCATGATGTCCTCTCCTATCACTTGGGTAATTGGTGGCATTGTTGCGCTTATTGCTGTTCTATATGTGCTTTACAAATATTGGGACAAAATAAAAAGCTTGTTGGTAGCATCATTAGCTGTAATTGGTACAGCATTCGCCGCGCTTCGCATCGTCATGATGTCTACTCCCATAGGCTGGATAATAGGCGGCATTACAGTGCTTATTGCTACTGGATATCTACTCTACAAAAACTGGAATACCGTAATAAGCTTCTTAGGAAAGCTATGGAATTCTTTTTACAGCTTATGTAGTAACATTTTCAATAACCTCTTTACGCTCTTTAAAAACTTTTCACCACTCTATTGGATAGCAAAAGGAATCAATGAACTCATTAAATGGTTGCTTGGCGTTGATTTAATGGAAGCAGGATCCAATCTGATTAACGGGCTTTGGGACGGCATCAAAAGCCAATGGAATGCTCTATCTGATTGGTTCAGCAACCAGATTAATCAATTAACCAGCTGGATGCCTAATTGGATGAAAGAAAAGCTAGGCTTTAATGTTTCAATCAACAAAACTTCAACCCAGACCATTAAAACCTTTACCGATGAAACCAATGCACGTGCAAAAAAAATGCTGGATACAGTAGTGGTTACAAATACCCCACCTGAAAAACGCAAGAGTGGTTTTAATACAAGTGTCGTTGAAACAGGACAAATGCAGGCTACAAATGCAAAAGTGGGTGCCTTTAAAGCTCCAAAGCCAATTACGGTTCATAAGCCCGTTGAAGTAGACGCCCGTGTGATGATTTCAAATTTAAATATTTCCGTCCCCAATGGTTTAAAGGACGAAATCAGAGACGCAGTCAATCAAGCCCTTGAACGCTATGCCAAACAGCAACGCTTGGCTATAGCCTCTAGCCTTTCGGATTAAACATCATGATGTTAGCTTTGGGTGGTTTTATCTTTTCCATTGAAACGGCTGCCTATCAAACCCTTGACATGTCTTATGGCATTCCATGGGTCGAGCAAGGGCGATTGGGGCGCAAAGCAGCGCTTCAATTGCCTGCCCTTGCAAATGCGGAATTTTCTTTAACTGGTGTGATTTATCCAGATTTCAAAGGTGGTCACAGACAGCTCGAATATTTACGGCAAATAGCGCATATGGGACCTCACATTCTTGTGACTGGTCAAGGCAAAATCTTAGGTAAGTTTGTCATTCTTTCTGTAGAGGAAAAGCAAAGTGTTTTTCATCATAACGGCACCCCCAAAAAACAAGAATTTACGATAAAGTTGAGAGAATATGGTGAAGACCTATGAGTGACCTTTATATGACCAAAGATGGCGATATGGTGGATGCCATTTGCTGGAAATACTATGCCAAAGGTCAACAAGCTCTTGCTGTTGAACGCGTTTATGCAGCAAACTTTGGTCTTGCAGACTATGGACCTATCTTAAAAGCAGGAATCACCATAGTTTTGCCGTCCCTCCCCTATCCGAAAGCCACACCAGTGATCAGAATTTGGGGTAGCAAATCATGAAACCTTTTTGCACAGTGATGGCAAATGGAGAGGACATCACAAAAACTCTTATGGATTATGTTTTGTCGATTGAAATTACCGATGAAGCAGAAAACAAAAGTGATCGTATCACTATAGAGCTTGATGACCGTGCGCGTGACAGTGATAACGGCTTTCTTGATATTCCTCTTATCGGGACAGTTATTTCCATAACACTTGGCTATGAAGGCGGGAAAAATCGCGATATGGGATCCTATCTGATAGACGAAATCTCTGTAAGCAGCCCGCCTCAAAGCCTAAGCGTGACAGGACGCGCCGCCTCTATGAACACATCTTATAGAACACCCAAAAGCCAATCCTATCACCAACAAACCCTTGGCAGTATTGTTCAAGAGATAGCAGAGCGCAATGGCTATACACCAAAAGTTGACCCTGCTCTTGCTAAAATTGTTGTGCGTCACATTGACCAAACTTCTGAAAGCGATATGGCTTTTGCTACGCGCCTTGCAGAAGAGTATGATGCGGTAGCAAAACCCGTTGATGGCAAGCTTGTTTTGGCTAAACGGGGGGAAGGTAAAGCCATCACCGGTGAAACACTCCCTATTGTTGTTATTCATGAGAAACATTGTACCTCTTGGGATTTTAAATACAGCGCACGAGATGAAGCAGGTGCAGCCAATGGCTTAGAAACAGATGTGGGGGACGACCAAAAAGCCGCGGCTGATGCACGAGAACCAGAAGAGATTGATGATGATGAAAACTTTATCCATATGGATGACAANATCAAGAGCAAGAAGAAGAGAAAAAAGGCGGTGTTATTGCAAACTATCACGATATTCGCACTGGTGAAAAAAAAGAAGTCAAGGTTGGTAAAGAGCCTTTTCATGAACTCAAATACACCTACCACAATCAATCAGAAGCTGTTGCGGCCATTGCGGCTTATCGCAATAAATCATCACGCGGTAAGTCTTCTTTCTCATGTGATATTGGTGGTGATCCCTTTGTACAAGCGGAAGCAAAGCTTGTTCAAGAGCCCCCTTTCCGCCCCTATATTCCAGCAGAATGGCGTATCAAAAGTGTTAAGCACAAACTTGATAAAACGGGTGGTTACACCACAAAAATAGAGTGCGAACTTTTTGATAAAGCGCAAGAAGATGCGGCTGGAAACGTTGCAAACACCACACCAGACAAGGACGATACCCTTGATCCAAACGCTCCACCAAACGCATGCGACGAAGGTGAAGGCGTCATCCATATGGATGAAGAAGATAGATAAGTCAAATTAGCAAAAATATCAGAACAAATAATTGGACAGGAAACAGTTCAAACTGTTAACGCTCGCGAATTACACGCATTTTTAGAAGTAAA
>NZ_JBHIPW010000082.1:0-3785 GCF_042196265.1 Bartonella sp. AP1QHHD | reverse complement strand
TTTAACGTATCTCAAAAATGAAAATGAACAAAAAGATAACATTATTGCAAATTTAAAACCAAAGGCAATGGCTCTTGAAAGTTTACAACGTCATGACGGGCTTTTTGGTCTTACAGAAGCCGCTAAAATACTCGAGATGCAACCAAAACAATTCATTCAATTCTTACAGCAAAAAGGTTGGATTTACAGACGAGCAGCAGGTGGAAATTTGCTTCCTTATCAAGACAAAATCCAAAAGCAACTTATGGATTGTCCAACCATCACACTTCAAACCGCAAGTGGAATAGAAAAGGTCATTCCTTGCGCAAAAATCACAGCAAAAGGAATTGGTGTGCTGTCTCAAGAGCTTAAAAAACAAAGCATGCATTAAGAGGAGGTTATTATGATAAAAAAGAAATACGAACTACTAATCTTATAGTATCTCTATAAGCCGTTTCTAACCACACAACCAACTTTTAAACACCAGCGTGATTCACGCCACGGGGGAATTGCGCTCAAATAGGAGGAAATCAAGATGAGTGAACAAAACACTAACCTAACAGAAATTGAAGAAACACATCATTTAGCCGTCGAACAAACTGCTATGGAACGCATTTTAAATAGAGCCTTAGAAAATGACGTCGATATGGACCGTCTCGAGCGTCTCATTGCCTTACGAGAAAAAGAAATAGAACGACAAAACTACGAAAGATTTGCCAGTGATCTTTCGAATATGCAAATAGAATATCAAAAAATACAAAAAAACTCTACAAACACCCATACAAACAGCCAATATGCAACCCTTGACCAGTACATTGATGCTGTAAAAAACACTCTTGCAAAACACCGATTTGCTTTGTTTTCTCGTATCAAAGAACAGAATTCAGACAATATAATTATAGAAATGACTTTGACGCATCCGTCTGGAAATAAAATCTCAACAGAAGGAAAGTTTCCTTATGACACTAAAGGATGCAAATCAAATATACAATCGGTTGGTTCTACTCTCACCTACGCACGTAGATATCTCTTAGGCATGCTTCTTAATGTCGCAAGAAAAGAAGACGATACAGATGGCAACACGCTTCTTGCAGGTATCTCTCCTGAACAGATGAATGAAATCAAAGAATTAATTAAAAAAACACAATCTGAAGAAAGTAAGCTTATCTCTTTCGTAGGAGCAAAAAATCTAACAGATATGTCTTATAAACAAGCACAAATCGCTTTGTTTTCTTTGAAAAAAAAGCAACGAAAGCAAATGAATAAAGCACAACAAGAGCAATTAGATGCACCTATACAAGATATTGAATATGCACCAACTCAACAACAAACGGCGGTGTGAGATGGAACAAAGAACAGCAGAATGGTTTCAAGCGCGCTTGGGTAAAGTCACTGCTTCAAACGTTTACAACGTACTCAGTAAGACAGCAAAAGGTTTGCCTACCAGCAAATATGAAGACTACAAAATCAAACTCATGACAGAACGCTTAATAGGTGAAATAAGCCAATCTTATACAACAGCGGCTATGCAATGGGGCATTGAACATGAAGAGAATGCCTTGAGAGAATATGAATTCATTTATGACGCAGAAGTCACAAGATGCGGGTTTATCCCACACCCAAAAATGAAAATGGCGGGTGCAAGTCCTGATGGGTTCATTGGAGAGGACGGTTTAATTGAAGTCAAATGTCCACAATCAACCACGCATTTGCGCTTCTTTATATATGACGAAATCAAGCCTGAATATCACGCACAAATGCAATTCCAAATGGCTTGTACAGGACGAAAATGGTGTCATTTCATGAGCTATAATCCAAACTTTGTAGGCAAATCTACTGGTTTGAGAATGAAAGTCAAACGCATCTTCCGTGATGAGAAACACATTGAAGAGATTAATAAAGCGGTCGAAATCTTTTTAGGGGAAATAGAACAAGAGATGCAAAAGATTTTGGCAAAAGCTGCTTAAACATATGGGGGTGCTCTCTCCTCCCAGCACCCCCACCCATTTACTAACAACTTTTAACACATGCGTGATTCACGCTACGGGTGGATTGTACGCAAATCAAGGAAATAAACCATGGAAAATAAATATGAACTGACTGATGAAACAACTGAGGTTGATGGCAAAACTCTCCACCGCATTCGTGCCTTACGAGACTTTGGTGGTATTAAAGCAGGCAGCCTAGGCGGTCTTATAGAGCATGAAGGCAACTTATCCCATGAGGGCAATTGTTGGATTTGGTATAAGGCTTGTGTTTTTGGAGATGCCCGTGTTTATGGCAATGCACATGTTTACGGTTATGCATACGTTTCCGATAAAGCAGAAGTTTATGGCAATGCAAAAATTAAAGACGGACATGTAGGCGATAGTGCAAGAATTTATGGTGATGCTAAAATTTATGATTATGCAGAAGTTTACGGTGAGGCATGCGTTTCCCATAATGCAGAGGTTTATGGTTATGCCAAGGTTTTTGGTGATGCCTTGGTTTTTGGCAATGCACATGTTCATGGGCGTGCAAAAGTTTACGATGAAGCACGTGTTTACGATAAGGCAGAAATTTACGGAGAAGCAAAAGTTTACGGTGATGCAGAAGTTTACCGTAGCGCACACGTTGATGACTATAACGCCATATCAACTGGAGAAAAGACCAGATGAAAAAATATGAACTGACTGATGAAACAATCGAAGTTGGGCGCAAAACGCTCCGCCGCATTCGTGCATTGAGAAGATTTGGAGGACGTCAAGAAAGGTGATCTTGGCGGCTATATCGAGAAAGAAGACAATCTAAGTCATGATGGCAATTGCTGGGTTGGGGGTTATGCCAAGGTTTATGATGATGCTAAGGTTTACGAAAATGCACATGTTTACGGTTATGCCGAGGTTTACGACAATTCTCGTATTTATGGCAAAGCAGAAGTTTTCGATGAACCATGCATTTACGGTCATGCAGAAGTTTACGGTGATGCATATATTTGCGGTGAACCGCACGTTTTTGATAATGCAGAAGTTTATGGCAATGCACAAGTTTACGGTGAGGCATACATTTACGATGGGGCGCGTGTTTACGGCAATGCGCAAGTTTACGGTGATGCGCATGTTTACGGTGATGCGCATGTTTACGGTCATGCAAAAATTTACGGTGAAGCATGTGTATGTTGGGACGACTGGATTGATGGCGATAGAAGAATCTCAACTAGAGAAAAAACCAGATGAGAAAATACGAACTTACTGATGAAACAATTGAGTTTGATGGATACATTACGCTTTACCGCATCCGTGCATTGAAAGACTTTGGAGATGTAAAGGCAGGTGATCTTGGCGGCTTTATAGAGCATGAAGACAATTTAAGTCATGAAAACGATTGTTGGATTTATAATGATGCCAAGGCGTATTTGTTTGCCAATATTTACGATAGCACTAAGGTTTTTGATAACGCACAAGTTGCTTATAGTGCAGAGATTTTTGGAAATGCAAAAATTTATAATAACGTCAAAATATATAGAGGTCATATTTTTGGAAGCGTAGAAATTTATGGAAATGTGGTTATCGATAATGATTCAAGAATTTATGGCGATACAAAAATTTATGATAATTCAGAAGCTTGTAAACGAACTATGACCGCCCAGAACGGCGACTCTTCAGCAAAAGACGACATTCCTTTCTAGCAACACAAACAAAATTTTAACACCAGCGTGATTCACGCCACGAGTGAATTACATCTAAAATGAAGGGGAATAAACATGCCACACCGCCCACCTACTATCACGCAACCAGCTATTGCTCGTGCTTTAAGAGAAGCTAAAA
>NZ_JBHIPW010000081.1:0-6539 GCF_042196265.1 Bartonella sp. AP1QHHD | reverse complement strand
AGAGTTGACAACGGCTTGCGAAAAAATCAATCCTTATCAAAATTTTGCACCCCTGCCTGGTACAGTAACCCTTGAACCCGCGACAGACTTCTGGCATGAACAGCGCACCGATTGGCTCTCAAGCGTGACCAATCAAATCAATATGGGCTGGAACCGTGGGAGAAGCGTTCGTAAAACAGAAGTGCGTGATGATTTGGTCAATGCACATCAAGAGCAAATCGACTTTTTAAGACAAATTACCCTTCATTTTAAAATTGAAGGTTTTGGCAGTAGAGAAATCTTGGAAAGTCTTACCTTTGATGGTGTGAATGTTTTACCAAAAACAAAGCTTGTTGCCGATAGCAAAGGAACCCTTGAAGGCACTTTTACGATTCCACAAAATATTACGGCTGGCACAAAAAACGTTGTGGCACGGGGAAAAGGTGGAACCATTGCAACGGGGCTTTTTACCGGTCAAGGTCTGATTGATGTGAAAGTGATGCGGCGCACCACAACAGTAAAGATATGGACGCAATTTGACCCACAAGCGCAAGTCTTTACCCCCGATGAAACACGGCAAATCACCGGTATTGACTTTCATCTTTGCAAAATCGGTAATGAGAACCATGATTTGGTGATTGATTTGGTCACCACTGAAAATGGCTATCCGACCGCCGATATTCAAGCACAAAGCTTTTATTCTATGAAGGGCGCAAAGCTAGGTTGGGCTGGGGCACGCTATGATGTACCACTCCTTGTGATGGATGACCGCTTAACGGCTTTCGTTATCAAGACAGATGATGCTGATCATTCTGTTTCACTGGCAAAGCTTGGAGATTTTGATGCAGAACACCAGAGATATGTCTCAAGCCACCCTTACGTGACCGGTCCACGCTTTTCTTCTGTCAATGCTAGGAGCTGGACCGCTCATCAAGATGAAGCCTTAGCCTTTCGGGTGCTGGCAGCACGCTACACACAAACAGAAAAGATTGTCGATTTAGGCACCTTTGACCTTGTGGACTGCTCTGATTTGCAAGTACGCGCAGCCATTGAATTGCCTTCAAGCGATTGTTCTGTCATCTTTGAAATTGAAAGAAACAATGGCACAATTTATCAACTCCTGCCCTTTCAATTGCTCAGTCTTACCGAATATATCAGTGAAAAGGTAAAGCTCCGCGCTATTCTCAAAGGCACCGAAAAGCTCTCACCCGTTTTGTTTGCTCCTGTTCAATTGATTGCGGGGAAGATTCATAAAACAGCCACTTATGTCACCCGTGCTTTTGCCTTTGGGGAAAAGGCAAGGTTAACGAGCTATATCAAAACATTTTTACCAGGCGGTGCAACCTTTACACTCGAGATGCAACTGGATGATGGTGGTTTCACCCCTCTCACATTAGAGGAAACAGAACAACTCGCTGAACCACTTTGGACAGAGCGCAAATTTGTGAGCAGCGATAAAACAGCCAAACAAGCACGTTTGAAATTGACCCTTACCGGTGGACCAGCAGCGCGGTCCATGGTGAGTGATTTTGGCGCTGGCATATTGTGATGGGAGAACAGAGATGACAAAAACCAAAAAACTCGACATGGAATTGCCTAAAGAGGGGCGTTTTATCAGTTCTGAATTCCCAATCTTGCGCGAAAACTTGACAAAAATTGATCAGGCAATAGCCGATATTGAGGAAAAGGTAGACGAAAAAGCGCCTTCAAAACACACGCATACCATAAGCGAAATCACAAATCTAGAAAGCGCTCTCAATGGCAAAATGGCAGCCGATAAAACCTTCTCATTTGCTGATTTAAGCGATATCGAGGGGGCAAAAGATGCTGCCAACAATTATGTTCTCTATAAATCAAGCAATAATAACTTCACCTTTGGCAGTGCAATATCTTTGCTTGGCTCTCATCAACATAAGATTGAAGATATTGTGGGGCTTGATGATTTTAGAGCTAAGATCAACGAAGATCTCACAAGCTATGGACACCTCACAAGCCCAAATGAATGGCAAAGTTATAATAAATTTACCAGCAAAATCACTATGAGTGGTGGCTTAGAACTGTTGGGTAATTCGTCGTTTAATCTCACCCATAATGGTGAAATAGTTACCAGTTTAAGCACAACGGGAAGCACGTTGAAAGGACCGCTTAAAGTCGATGGAGATCTTGTTTATACGAAAGAGCAAGTAGATGCAGCTATCTTGGCAGAAAGAGAAAAAATTAAAAAAGATTTGATTGAGAATATCATTAACTGGCCTGCACTTGCTGATGCTGAACTGCTGTATACACAAAATGGAAAAATTCAATGGCCCGATTGGGTAACGGACCAAACCAAGGTTGAGATCCAAGCTTGGGGTGGTGGCGGTAGTGGTGGTGGAGCAGATACGCCAGGATTAGGAGGAGGTGGCGGCGGTGGCGGTTGTTCAGTCTGGTATGGCTATAAAGCCAGTTTAAATGGTCATGAAGATATAGTCATTGGTAAAGGAGGAGCTTCTGTTTCAGGGCGGGGTGTACAAGGTAAATCTGGAGAAACAACAATCATTGGCAAAAATTTTATTACCGCTACAGGAGGAGAGTATGGTCGTGCTGGTTATCCTATTTACTCAAATAATCGTATTTCTGGCCGCCATTCAGGCGATGGCGGTGCTGGAGGTACAGGTGGAAACTTTGGTTTAGCAACGGATGACCACCTAGGAATTGCCAAAGGCGGAAATGGTTATGCTGGGACAAGCGGAATCAATGGAAAAACAAGCGGTAATGGCGGTGATGCTGGAGGCGATACATCAAGGGGTGGAGCTGGAGGGATAGGACTAGGTTCCTACAGTTCAGGAAAAGCAGGGCGTGGTTTTGGTGGTGGTGGTGCTGGCTCTCATGGAGATTCCTCTCCAAGCGGCGCTGGAGCTGATGGCGCTGTTCTTATAAGGTTATGGAAAGATTAAATACAAAACCAAAAATAGCGCAAGTCAAATTGATAGCTGTTGTATAAGCTGGCTTGTATGATTTTAAGCCCTTTTAAAGCCCTTTAAAGAGCTTTTTGACTGACAGTGTCAGTCTTATGAGAGAGTGAGATGATTGTTATGGTCTCTTCATTAATTTGGAGAGCAAAATGACAATAGAATTTAAACTTCGTATTCACTTTATTAAGAATGGCAAGGGATCTAAGTTTTTAGCAATATTTGATCAGACAGCCGTTGGTATGTTTGTAAAATCCTTGATGTTAACGTGCAAATTTATCCCCTCCATGCACCTATTCTTCTCTTTACGCATGAGGTGGAGAAAAGAAAAACAAGTCTAGACGATAAGGGTTTCTAATGGGATGTTACTGTTTTTTCCATTTTAGCACTTATAATGTAAGCTATTTGTTGACATTAACAGTATTTTACGCTATATAAAAGAATGATTAAAACGTTTAAAAGCAAAACATTGGCAGAATTATTCAAAACGGGAAATTCATCCAAGATTGATAAGAAACTTGTAAAACGTATCATGGTTCGTCTTGATCGTTTAGATATTTCTGAAAGACCAGAAGATATGAATCTTCCAGGATTCAACTTTCATTCTTTGATTGGATATTCACCCACTCGTTACACTGTCCACGTTAACGGACCATGGTGTATTACCTTTGAATTTGACTCATGTAATGCTTACCGTGTTGATCTTGAACAATATCACTAAGGATACAGTTATGAATGACATTCCTGCACAAAGAGATAAAAACCGTTGTCCTACTCATCCAGGAGAAGTTTTAGCAGAAATTATTCCTGAGACAGGCAAAACAAAATCAGAAATTGCGCAGATGCTTGGTATATCACGCCAACATCTCTACGATATTCTGAACGCAAAAAAGCCTGTTTCTCCTGCTATTTCCGCTTGTCTTGGCAAAATGTTTGGTGATGGAGCTGCTATATGGTTACGTATGCAAGCTAATTATGACGCTTGGCATGCTGAACGTGAAACAAATGTTAGCAAAGTTCCAACACTTCACGCTGTTTGATCTCTTCCTCACTCTCAAGGGATAATGTTTTATGGAATACTGGATAAATAATAATATTGAACAACATCCCCCGCTTTAAACATGTTCGTTGCCATTTAAAATATCATCTAAACCACGATCTAAATCGTCTAATATATTTTGCGGTGCATCTGCATAAACAAAAGATTGTGCACCAGAACGCGCTTTTATTAATTCATGATATAAATCAACAGGAAGCATAATGATTTTTTCACGCCCTCGCTTTGTCAAAGCTACAGGTGTAGACATAGCCTCGTCTAAAATATCGCCTGCCCCGCGGTTTACATCTGTAAAACTATATTTTTTCATATGCACATCCTATCTTTAATGTATAATACGTATTATACGTATAATGTGTATTATGTGAAGATATTTTATACTGTTAACCACCTCCCCGCCTAAAAGACGAGGAGATAAAATCATGTTTTTAAAGTTAAGCAGCTTTCTTAACAGAATTTTTCAAACTCGGATCGTAAGCTTTCAACAAAGGCTCCATAATAGAAGGAGGTTTTAAAGATCCAAAATTTGTAATCATTGCCAGAACTCTGAGTGCGTTTGGTGATTCATCTTGAAGTTTTAAAATCAAAGCTTTTTCTATTGCATCCATGGTCTCAATGAGAGCATTAAAAGCTTTATCTTCGACATCATCACGATCAGAAAACTGAAACAATGCCATCCATAAATCACATAAAAAGTCGATACTGGTATTCATTGCACACCCCCAAAGATTTGTTCTCTTAAACATGCCAATCCTTTTGGTGTGATTTTTGTTGAAGGCAGCACCTTTTCTGTACCATCCGATCTTTGAATGGTAATAGCAGGACAATCCATGAATCCTTTCTTTATCTTATCCTGATAAGGTAATAGAGGCGCCCCTGGAGCCCGTCGATAGACCCAATCATTTTTCCGCAAGTAATCTGTTAAATCTTTTGGTCGTACTTCAAGCATTTTCGCTGCTTCAATAAGACCGAACAGCCCATCAGAGCGTTTTAAGCCTTCTAAAGCTTCTGCTTTAGGCTTGAGTGTACTCACCTCATTTCTTAAGTCTTCTAATTGATTGATACTCTCTAAAAGGAGCTGTTTAATCGTAAGAGGATTTTCCAATGCATTGGCAAGATCTATTCGTGGTGTTGCTACTTGTTTTGCACGTTTTTCACATTCTATAAAATATAAACGAGCTTCTCTACCTTTCTTATTGTTCTCCACCATAGAAAGTTCTTTGGCTACACTTAAAGTGAGAGCATAATCTTTAGAGGGACGACCACCTTGGAGGTTTTTCCCAAAATTGGGAAAAACTATATAATCTCTGTTTTCGACAAAATCATATTTGTTGATGCGTTCAGTAATCCAGTCTGCAAACTTTTTACCTACTCCTAAAAACGCATGTAGATCACGTGCATTTACTGTCTGAATCGCATCGCCATCAATGACTTGTTCTGTAATTTCTATAAGAGTGTTCATGTGAACTCCTAGTTGTTAGATGTTTTTCATTGACACTCTAAAGAGAGTGCCGGGCGCTGAAAAACACGGCAACTAGCCCGTCGTTATGCCTTTCCCATAAAGGGTATTGTATAGCGTAACCACACCCGACAATGCCATTATATGCGTGTAACATACAATGAGTCAAAACTTTTAGTTGGCGGAGAAGAGATTGTTTCGGCAATCCATCCGCTAGTTGCTTTAAGGTGTTTTTCAAGCACCTGATTCGAAAATACACATTGTAGAAATAATGTCAATCTATTTTCGATAATTTTTTATCGTAATGCCAGTTTAACAAACACAGCAATCATTCTCTCATTTTTTCCCATTCATTTCATTCGCCAATATTTTAAAGGAGTATAAAATGGCAACAGGTTTTTTACACGGTGTTGAAGTCATTGAGGTTGACGACGGCACCCGCCCCCTTCGCGCAGTACAATCGGCAGTTATCGGGATTGTTGGTACAGCACCCGATGCCGATGAACAAGCATTCCCTCTCAACACACCGGTTTTGGTAGCAGGCTCTCTTTCACAAGCTGCAAAACTCGATAAAACGGGTAAGCGTCAAGGTACCTTACCCAATGCCCTTGATCTTATTTTTAAACAAGTAGGAGCAATTGTCGTTGTCGTGCGCGTGAACGAAGGTGACAACGAAAATGCAACACTCACCAATATTCTGGGTGGTGTAAACGCAAATGGTGCTTATGAAGGTGTTCATGCTTTCATTGGAGCGGGGTCCATTGTAGGACAAACACCACGCATTCTCATCGCTCCAGGCTTTACACATAAACGCCCTTCCAGTGTGAATATTGAAGAAAATGGAACGGGTGCGACTGCCAACCCCGTAGCAGCAGAATTGATTGGCATTGCCGAGCGTTTGCGTGCTATTGTGGTGCTTGATGCACCAAACACAACAGATGAAGCAGCCCTTAGCACAGCAAAAGATTTTGATTCAAAACGCGCCATTCTTATTGATCCATTTGTAAAGGTGAATCGTGATGGAAAAATTGTAGAACAGCCAGCAAGTGCAGCAGTTGCTGGTGTCATTGCTAAAACTGATTTTACACACGGT
>NZ_JBHIPW010000080.1:0-4844 GCF_042196265.1 Bartonella sp. AP1QHHD | reverse complement strand
CCGTATCACTGCGGCTGGTAATGGCAAAATCACCCCCTACTTCCATTTCTACACGCTCTCCAGAAACCACGGCGCCTGCCAGTGTGGTGTTTGCCCCACTCGTGGTATGAACAGTGCCGCTACCTATAATATGGCTGTTTTTGTGTTGAACTTCCTCACTGGAACCTTCCCCTTGACTAAAAGCAGCACTGCCCGTTGCCCCTGCGCCACCCGTGCCATAACCGGTGCCAACACTCATTGAAGCACTTTCACTGCTGTTTTGTGTGCTTTGCGTGTTTTGTGCACTTTCAAAGATGATATCTTTACCTGCTTCCATGGTGATCTTTCCGCTCTGTGCATCATTTTCCAGCACATAGATTGGATTGGTACCAGCGATAACATCAGCGCCAACACCATGAATGCTGCCTTTGTGGGCTTGCATGTTAACAGCGCGTCCGCCTTCTATGCTATCTGTCACCGCTGTGGAGACTTGAGAAGAGGCTTCTGTTTTCTCAGTTTTAAAGCCCACGGTTACACTGCCAGATGCGCCAGCCATATTGGCAAGAGCATCCTTGGTGGAGCCCCCCACCCCTCCTAATGAGCTACTCAGTCCTTTGGTTGTGTTCCCCTTTTCCCCCGTATTGCCAGTCAGCCAATTAATAAAGTTCTCTCCTTTATTAAAGAGGTGATTGATTTTCATGCCGGTCAGTATGCCATTAATAACGGTGTTATTGCCATCCTTATTGTTCATACGGTCCGCTGAATCTTTTAAGCCTTGTACCGTGCCAAGGACACCGATATCAACGGAAGTTGTCACACCAGCAAAAGACTTTTCATGCTTTTCTTTTGCGTTAGAGGTATCATAGCTTTCTGATAGGGTGATATTATTGCCGGCATCAATGTTGACATCACGATCCGCCGAAACAATGGCTGCTTGTAAATTCACATCATTGTCAGCAGTAATCTGCACATCTTGGCGTGCCGTGATGTGTGATTGTGTGGAAGTGGTTTCCCATTGATCGCCCGTATCTTTGGCGCTTGCAATTCCAACACCTACAGAAGCACCGCTGTTGCTCTTTTCAAACTGAAAGCCAAAGCCTTCCCGTTCTTCTACAGAGTTTGACTTATGGCTATTATGACCAACAAGCACATTGACATCACGAGCTGCGGTAAGATTAACATTTTCCCCTGCAAGATCAGAGCCAACAATTGTCACATCTTTTTTCTTGGCAGTGATGGTGATCGTACCATCCGCATTGAGAGAAGAACCTTGATGCTCAAAACTCTCTTCATTTTCTGTCTTTCCCTCACTCCCGTATATCGACACAAAGCCCTTACCTGATCCCACACCAAAACCTGTTTCATGCTCCTCTGAATGGCTTTTATGGTGATCTGTCATGCCATCAATCGTCACATTTTCTCCGCTCACATTGATATCTTGACCGGAAAGCAGATGAGAAGCCGTGATTGTGGTCTCTTTGTCTGATTGCGTGATAATGTTTCCCGTCGCCCCAAGGATAGAGGAGACCGTTGTGGTATGCGATTGAGATGTATCAGACGATTTCTCATGCAAAAAGCCACTTGATGACGATTGTGCTTGCTGATCCAACTGTTCTTGGGCGCCTTTTATGACAATCTTTCCCCCAGAGTGAATAGTAATATCCGCTTGCTTTTGATCTCCTGGTGCTTTCTCTCCTGACGTTTCCTCTGCCTTACCGGCTATGAGCGTCGAGGCTACAACTTCCGTGTTGTTTCCTGAGTCAATGGCAATGCCTTCACCCCCTGTTATGCTTGACCCCACAACTTGGCGCACATCCATCTTGTTATGCTCAGATTTGCTGCTACTAAACACCCCACCCTCTTTGTGATACGACATCTCATAATGTAAGCTATCCTCTGCATTATTGATGAGAATATCGTTGCTGGCTTTCAGCCCTACCTTGCCCTCAGCCGCAATGGAACTGCCTGTGATGCTAAGATCATGTGGTTTGCCATCCTGCCCTGCAATGACAGTGGTGTCACCTCCCGATTTTATCGAAGAGCCAACGGCATGAGAGGCTTGCATATCCACTTTCGTGTTTTTGGTGCGAAGATGATATTCCACTTCATCGTTTCTTACCCCTATTGTTATCTCCCCTTGGGCGCCAAGTCCAACATTGCCCTTGGCATCTATATCGGAAGCAGCAATATGGATATCTTGACCTGAGATGACAGTGGTATCTTTTCCAGAACTTAAATGAGAGCCATTGTGCAAGGCAACATGAGATGTTTCACTCCCATTCTGATTGTCCATGCTGTTGCGTGTGGCATCAATCGAAACATTCCTCTCAGCTTGCAAGAGGAGTTTATCCGTTGCTTGAACATCAGAGCCTAGAATATTCAAATCTTTTCCAGAGGCAAGTGTCGTCGAGCCTCCAGAGTTGACTTCTGATTTATGATGCATGGTGGCATCACCGTGTTCATCATGGTAATGGGTTTCTGCTGAACCGATCGTCAAGTTACCTTCTTCTGTAGCCATGGCAAGATCACCTCCGGTAGTGATCCCCACCCCTGAGGCTGTGATATCTTGTTTGGCAATCACCGTTGCATTACCACCAGCAGAAAGCGCCTCGGTGTTTAATACGGTCTCCACGCCGTCAACCGTTGTGCGCCCTGCATCCAAACGAATATTCTTCTCCGCAAGGATAACAGCATCACCACCCGCCGCAAAATGCCCCCCTTGACTGAGGATATCCCCACCATGCACATGCAATTGGTGATTTGCCGCAATCCGCCCTGAATTGATAATCGTTGAATTGCTCGTATTTTGGCTGGTGATATTGACATCATCGCCCATGATCAAAGCCCCAGCAGAAACAAAAGAGGCTCTGTCTTTTTCGGGGATGTAAAGCACCGGTGCATAAACATCCATGCCCTTGACCTGTTGGCGCACATAAATCACCATCGGCGCTTCTAGGGACGCCAATTGTTCTTCACTCAAAGCCTCACCAAAAGGGAGATTGTGTGCTTTTGCATAGTCTGCCCCAACATCCAGCAAAGTTTTGACTTGTTCAATGGCATCACTTCCAGGAATAAAGGAACCTTTGCCCAACCCTTGACCGACCAGATCACGCATTTGTTTCTCAATCAGCTGCTTTTCAAAATAAGCATCGCCTAAGAAAAAAATCTCCCGANGGGATGTAAAGCACCGGTGCATAAACATCCATGCCCTTGACCTGTTGGCGCACATAAATCACCATCGGCGCTTCTAGGGACGCCAATTGTTCTTCACTCAAAGCCTCACCAAAAGGGAGATTGTGTGCTTTTGCATAGTCTGCCCCAACATCCAGCAAAGTTTTGACTTGTTCAATGGCATCACTTCCAGGAATAAAGGAACCTTTGCCCAACCCTTGACCAACCAGATCACGCATTTGTTTCTCAATCAGCTGCTTTTCAAAATATGCATCGCCTAAGAAAAAAATCTCTCTGTCAGGATTGTAGCCAATTCTGTTCAAATAATAGGCTGAGCCATAAAACTTGCCAACATCAAGGAATTCTGCCCGCGTTTCATAAATGAAATTCTGGTTGGGCAGCGTGCCACCAACCCCACCCGATTGGGGCTTTGGTAAAGGGAGCCCCTCAGAAAGTTCCCCTGCATTATTGAGATCGACTTTTGGTGTAAAGAGAGCATCAACCCCGGTTAAACCACTTAAGGACTCCAGTGGATTGCCTTCAACTGCTTGTGCTTTAAAATGCGCATCCCCTGTAATCGAACCTTCCGCTGCCGTGTTATTGAGTTGATCGACCACCAAATTCAACGTGCCACCCGCTTGGACAAGACCAGGAACGCTCTCCAAAGCTTCTGAACCAATCTGGCGATCCTTGCCATTGGCTATATCTAAAGAAACATCGCGGCTTCCATCAGCTTTATAGCCATAACAACTGTCTGTATTAGCCTGACAACCAAGATAAGTGTTTTTATAAGCCGTTGCCCCCAAATTGGTCAGCACATTGGCGTGGATATCGGCATTTCCCCCTGCTCTCATAGAGCTATAATGGTTATCAATGGTATCAGCATTAATAATAAGATTGCCACTAGATTGTATTACCCCCGAAACAGTTGGTTTATGCGAAAATGCTTGTGTGACAGTCTTTTCTGTCATGTGTGACCAGTCTTCGTTTATTGACCCTAACCATCCTCCCTTCCGCCGAGAACCATTCCATACAAACTCTTCTATGTCTCCTTTTCGAGCATTATGTTTCCAAGTAAACGCCTTATAGACTGTCCCATCTTTTAAAGTTGCCGTGCCATAGGTTCCTTCTTTGTTATTCCAAAGTTGTTGCTCAAATATAAAGTGTTTTGGACCTACTGCCCCATGCTTTCTCTTAGAAAGTTTTCCTTTTCCCCAACGATCCCAGTCTATATCATGATATAAAGGTCTGCCATCGAGAAAATTATATTTGTCTGGTCTTTGGAAAGAAATATCGCTATATTCCGTTTTTTCCGTGATGACAGGCGTGCTATCAGCTTCGTTTTTTAGAGTGTTGGTTTGGATATTTAAGTTTCCACCAGCTTGAATAAAGCCCGCTTTGTTAACAAGGGAAAGGCTTTTTCCTGTGCCTTCTGCATTGGTGAAACCCAAATCACCCTCTGCCATTATGGCACCAAAATCATTCAACAAATCCCCATCAACTTGTAAAGCACCATTGCCCTTCACATAAATTAAGCCCGTTTTGTTGTTGGTCACATCCCCCGTCACGCTAAAGATTAAATCCTGCCCCGATGCCAATTGACCGCTATTTCCAAGCTCCCCCGTTTTGATCACGAAATCTCTGGCTGCTAAAACAGAAGTTGTCTCATCAACCATAACGCTTGGAGCAATAAA
>NZ_JBHIPW010000079.1:0-1969 GCF_042196265.1 Bartonella sp. AP1QHHD | reverse complement strand
AATCACTGAATCTACAGTGTGAATCCCATTTTTATTTTACTTAACAGCTTGCTTTTTGATACGTTTTGTGCAATAAAGAGATGTTCCTTTATATTTCGATTGGTTATTTTAATCGTTTATTTAGATCGCTAGCTGTTTTGATAATAAAAGCCGTATCAATTCATTTTGATGCGGTTTTTATGTATTAAGGCTTGCATTTTTACACGTTTTGTGTAATATATTTTAACATTTAAAATGTATAAGTTTCCAGTTGCAAACAAAAGCCGTGTCCTTTAAAGGCGCGGCTTTTTTGCTATAAAGCAGCCCCCCGCCCCGTTATTTTATTTACGCTGCTTTATTTTCAACAATCTTTACAACGGTATCGTTTTCATAAATTTCACAATCTTCAGGAATTCCATATGCATAGTAAATGTTTTGCTCAACATATGAATAATCATTTCTTTTTAATCTTGCATTGCCATGTACCAAACCTCTAATGGTGTGATAACCAGTCACTTTTGCATTCCCATAAACAGAACCATAGACCTTAACATACCCACCCACGCTAGCATTGCCATAAACCTTGCCATAAATTTTTGAAGAGCTACTTACAACAGCATGATCATAAACCTCAGCCTTGCTATAAATGCGTGCACTTCCTGTTAATTTTGCATTCCCATAAACCCTTGCATATTGATAAACCCACACCTTATCAGAAAGATGCGCATTATCATAAACATGAGCTCCAAAATACACGCGGGTTTTATCATATACATGCGCATTGCCATAAACAAAACCACCAATGACAGCGTTGCCATATACTCTTGCATTTTCATAAACACGACCAGATTTTACAACACAAGCATTATCATAAACCCAGCAATTGCCATCATGAGAAAGGTTATCTTCCTTTTCAATAAAGCCGCCTAAATCACCAGCTTTAACATCAGCAAAGTCTTTTAAAGCACGAATGCGGTATAAAGTAATCCCTTTAACGTGACTTTCATTTATAAGCTCATATTTTTTAGATACATTTTTAGTGGTCATAGGTAGCTCCCTAATCTAATATTCAAACAAATTTTTAAATGAAATGGTTATAAGGAGGCGCCCCCGCCGCGCCCGCGCCGTTATTTAAGCTGTTTTCCTATGAGGACGACACATAACAAAGCAAATTTCACCATAAGGAGAAAGGCGTTCTGTATAAACATTATTCATTGTGTCACCACAAATATTCTTAGTAACAATAGCCATGCCACATGCATTGGCATTTTCATAAACATGCACTTTACTTACAATTTTTGCACTATCGAAAACATGGGCATTATCATACACATGGGCATTGGCAAAAACCTTTGCTGAATCGTAGACGCGAGCATTACCATATACAAAACCACCAACACCTGCATTGCCATAAACCTGCGCATTTTCGTAAACACGACCAGGGCTCACAACAATGGCCTGATCACCAACCCAGCAATTACCATCATGGGAAAGATTTTCTTCAGATTCAATATAGCCACCAAGTTGACCAGCTTTAACATCACCAAAATCTCTTAACGCCTTAATGCGATAAAGTTTTTTACCTTCGCGAAGAATTGTTTGATTGGTGAGTTGATATTTTTTGACAGAATTTTGCATAATAATTACCTCGTATTTTAACATTTTGATTGACAACCCTATAAGGGCGCCGGGCGCTCAAAACACGGATACGAGACCGTCGTTACACTTTCCCCTATGAAGGGTATTGTATAGTATAACCACACCCGGCAAAATCGTTATATGCCAATAAGAGCACAAAAGAAAGCCAGTATATTTTAAAAACATGGGAAGAGGTCGTTTCGTAACCTATCCGCTCGTATTACAGTGTTTTGAGCACTTGCCAACCTTAATAAACGAGCTTTTCTTTAAAGTCAATACGTATTTTTTATTTTTTTCAATTTTTTTCATTTTGATACCTAGCTAATTGAATACCAAGTGATTTTAAATTTTA
>NZ_JBHIPW010000078.1:0-2429 GCF_042196265.1 Bartonella sp. AP1QHHD | reverse complement strand
GATTTATCGGATGAAGGATTGGGATACTGGGACAAAGTGCGCGAAGTCGCAAATGTCAAAGAGCATCCAGTAGGTGAGATTTTGCATGATGAAAATGGCAATGTCCTCTATTTAACCGATGAAAATGGAAAACCTATAAAAGGCAATGATGGAAAAAATATTACTCTGTATCGCTATTTAAAACCAGGAGAAGAAAATCATTTACAAAAAGGCTCTGATGGCAACAGGCGTATGTTCTATAATGGTATTTCTAATTCATCTGATGAAGCAGCCCGTAATGCCGTCAAAATGGCTGATAATGCGCATGAACCCCTTTATTTTACCTACCACCCCCAAGCTAAAGATAAGCTAGTAGAGTTCGGGGTAGCAATTTATGAGTATTTTGGGGGATGGAGTAATTCGACCAAGAAATTCCAAGATTTTGCCTCTCGTTATGGTAATGATGGGGCGATTGTTAGTGCGCATAGTCGTGGTAGCTTAACAGTAGGCAATGGACTACGTGACTTTGAAAAGCGCGGCATCCACGGTATAGCAGAAAAAACAGATATTTATCTTTATGGACCAGCGGATCATGCTCAATCGATAGCGAATGCATTATATGTCGTAAGCGATGGCAAAAATGATCATGTTTACTTACAAAGCCATGCATCTGACCCCATTAGTACGTTGTTTGGTTACAATGCACCTACTTTTTATAAAGTACCTTTAAATCTAGATGTTTCACTTTTGGAGAAAGGTATAAAAAATCCTTTATATATGACGCTGTTTGTAGGAAAAAGTTTATTGACTACAGCAACCTCTCCATTGATAGAGGGAGGGAGGGCGTTAGGCGGTTATGATCCTAGTCCCCATAATTGTTATGGTGATGCAAGTAAAGCGTGTATAACTAATTATGGAACATCTCCTACTAAACAAATTCATTCAATTTATTCGACTTTAGATCATTTATGGAAGAAAAAATGAGACAAATTTTAAAATTATTGAGTGGTATAGTCCTATTAAGTGTGACTGGATGTGACATATCAAAAATTGACAGCAGTCCTCCAGAGTACGTGAGTATGTGGGAGAAGGCAGGTGCAGATTCTACTGAGGTAGGAAAAGCCCTCTTAGAATGTGGAATACCGAGCCTTATTGATGCTGATTCAGAAAATAGAAAGCTTAGTGTTAATGAGGATGCAACAATTTATGCTTGCATGGTTCAATCAGGATTCCATTATAAAGGGAGAGGAAACTGGTGTTATACATTTAGAGAAGAAAACCTTCCCATTTGTCAGCTTGGTGCTGTCATCCCACAGAGAAGTGTTGAGAAGCGCTTAAATAGCCCATTTTGTAAAAGGTATAAAAATGCGGATGAATGCCAACCTTAAGTTTTGCTGTTTGTGATGGTCAACAATCCCTCATCCTTGCCTTCGCTTGAAATGACGGGATTGTTTTCTCAACCAATCATCTCAATATTGGTCACCGTTGTTTTAAGCAGCGATGACAGAAAATATCAACAAGCTTCCGAGCTTTTTTATTGTAAATAAATCCATTGAAAGAGGGGAAGAATGAAGAAAATCTTAAAACTGNTGTGGCGCTAGATTTGAATCAATTTGCCAGTATTGAAATGTGTATGGCGCAATCAGGTTTTCGTCCTAGCTTTACAATACAAGAATGGTGTGAAAACCATAAATCGGACAATCTTCCCATATGTCGTCCTGGTGCTGTCATGCCTCAGCGAAGTGTTGAGAGACGCTTAAATAGCCCTTATTGTAAAAAACATTCAGAACAACTTGAATGCAAACCTTAAGTCTTGCTTCAGTAGAGAAAGCCTTGAATTTACACCAAATAAAGCACCAGGTTGATGAGTTTGAGAAAGCCTTGTCCGTCCTTACGTGACAAGGTTTTCTTTTTATGCCGCGTCGTTATAACGTTGCTGTTTTGCTTGCTCGATGACATTCAAAAGATCCGATTGTAACCAACGCGATAAAAAACCAAATTTTAAAGGTTTTGGGAGAGAGCCATTGGTCACATGACGGCGGAATGTTGAGACACTCATATGAAGCAGTTTTGCACTTTCACGGTCTGTTAAAAGAATATCATTTTCTGTCATACTAAAATCCTTTCAAAAGTAAAAAAATGAGAACAAATCATAACTATTTATTAACCACATTTTGGTTCATTTTTGAAGGTATTTTATTTATAGAAAACAATATTTTATCATAGTTTTTCTGATGTGATAATTTATGACTCTTATTGAGAAAGAATGAGAGAAAAGAGAGCTAAAGTTATCCACAGATCATGGGGTTATTCACCCCATATCTTAAGATTGACCCGTGACATAAGCCGCCCATTTATCCATATAAACGCGGCGCTGTTCTAGATAATCAGTACGACGATAGGCACGCTCTACTTTGCCGCCAACTGTATGACTTAGAATAGTTTCAGCG
>NZ_JBHIPW010000077.1:0-1228 GCF_042196265.1 Bartonella sp. AP1QHHD | reverse complement strand
TCCTTTTTAGCTGCTCTTTATCCCTTTTGGAACATAATTAGCAAAAAGGCATTGTATCTCCAGCATATTCAAGGAGATAAAACATGGAAACTCGCATTCCTGAAAACACACCATTTGATACGAATTTTTTAGGAGAAACAACTCTAGAAGAAAAATATTCATTCTTTCACACACCCATTTCATGGTCCGCAATCTTTGCGGGACTGGTGACGGCTCTTGCCACCTCAATCTGCCTCTCTTTTCTGGTCGCAGCTTTAGGCTTAAGCCAAATGGATTTCACTTCTTCATCCCCATTTGAAGGCTCTTTCCTCTCCTTTGGCGTGGGTTCCGTTATCGTTACACTGATTAGCTTAGCCTTGGGAGGCTTTGTAGCTGGACGTTTTGCTGAATCATCAGGGATTCTTCATGGCTTTCTCACTTGGGCTCTCATAACATTGCTGATGACCCTCCAAGCCATCCACGTGGTTTCTAGTACAGCAAAGATAGGAGCTAAAACGGCTTTAGAAAACAGCTCCATGGTCCAACAAACCGTAGACAGCCTAAAAAACAATATTTCCCCTATACTTGCAAAATTAAACAGTGAAAGTCTTGAAAAGTTTTTTGCAAAAAATAGTGACAATGATATCAATTTTGACCAACTTGGTAGTGAATTGCACTCCCTTCTCAATAAAAGTGACATTCCTGCTCTCAACCCTGATCGCTTGAAACAAACCTATCAAGCTGCACTCAATGATATTGGTTCTGCGATAAAAGCTTTCAAAAATGATCCTTCTCACTATCGCACCACTTTAAAAAATCTTGGTGAGCGCCTGTCTGATCGTGTAGAAGATCTCACAACAAAATTTGATCGAAGTGATATCATCAACGCGCTTATGAAGGATGGCATGACCCGTGCGGATGCACAAACAGCAGCCAACCATGCTGTTCAACTCTATCAAAGCGCAGAGGAAAAAACCGAAAAAGCCATCAAAGCCCTTGAAGAACAGGCAGAAACACTCTCAGACAATCTTGAGGATACGATCAAGGCAGCAAAAAACACTGCAACTAAAGCCACAAAAACAGCCTCCAATATGGGGTGGTGGGGCTTTTTAGGAAGTCTGGTAGGCGCCATTATTTCCAGTGTTTTTGGCTATTATGGTTATAGAAGCCGTAAGGACACTTTCATGCTTTAAAACTTCTACCTCTAAAGCAAATACATAAAAAGCTGCACGCATAGTGCAGCTTTTTT
>NZ_JBHIPW010000076.1:0-19451 GCF_042196265.1 Bartonella sp. AP1QHHD | reverse complement strand
GGGAAAAACTTGGTTGTCAGCATCAGGGGCTGTAACAACCGCTCCAATAGCGCTCTGATCAAATGTTGCTAAAGGACGTGATTTTTTACATTGATTATCCCTATTGACCTTAAATTATTGTCAAATACACAGAGTTATTCTTTATTTTGAGCTTTTCTTAATTCTGTAATGGGAACACCCCCAATACCCCAATTGTCTGTCTCCACTTCATCAATCACGACAACAGTCGTTTTCGGATTTTTATTCAGAATATTAACTAATAATTGAGTTGCCCCTTCTATTAGTTGCCGTTTCTGTTCAGAGGTAACCCCTTCATTAGTAATTTTAATATTTATGTAAGGCATAAGATCTCCATAATTTACAAATATTGAATAAAAAAGCTCAAATAAATGAACGCAAAAAGATTAAATATTAATACATAATAACTATGCATTTTAAAGCTCGTATCCACCGGTGAAATACGTAGGCTACTGGAAGCAAAAATAGCATTTATTGATACAGGAGAAAGGAGTTGAGCTGCAATAAAGAAGCAAATCCAAACCAAATAATCCATAACCCCATAAGCCATCGATGACCCTAGTAAGGGAAATGCCAAACTAAATAGCACCATAGGATGAATTCCTACTACACTGAAAATTGGCAATACAAAGAGAATACAGGCATAGTGCTGCCAAACAGAGAGTGATGCCAATGAGTGACTAAACGTCACCGGCAACAAAGGAATAAGCAAATCACAAGTAGATATTAGCAGACTACAACCTAGCAACAACATAATTTCACTGGATATACTGCGTATCACTGCCACCAAAGGAGTCAAAAAATCAATACTGCGTGAACTCACACGCTCAATGACGTATAGAATGCTTGCCGTCAATGCAATGCTTTTTAGTGCATTCAACTTGATAACTGTCAACGCAACGATAAATGTTAGCCAGAAAAATATCAAAAAAATCCAAATTCTTACTCTCTCTCCTTCTTTATTCGCTCTTCTCTCATCGCAAATAATCGGGTTAGCTAGCGGTACAACAGGAGAAAGGCACAACAACAACAGACTGAATAGAAAAAGTGGTATCCCCAAAGCAGCGGATGTGAATATTGGTGTTCTAGGCATAGCAGCGAAAACTGTTGCTGCACCGATGCTGGTCGGCATCAGTACCATCGTGATGCTCATCATTCGCATCACAATAGCGGCCAAATGGCGAGAGGGAAAAACACTTTTCTTCAAGGCATCAATCATTAGTGGGATAACCCCCAAACTCATCGGCCAAGCTAAAAACGCAGTCAGTATCGCGATGGACAGGGTAAGCGAACCCTTTCCATAGCGCATCAACCGTTCAGAGAGAAATTCTGAAATACGCCATGTATTCATCACATGGCGCAACAATCCCATGGCGAGTAATAGCCAAAAGACATCAGTAAAACGCACAAGCACAGTACGAACATCAGGCAAGTGCCAACGCCATATCAGCACTAAAGTACAAGCCAACAGGATGAACACACCACTGCGTGCATTCCCCTTCAACCACCAGTATGGTATCGTCAAAAGCAAATAACCGAAAACAGTCACTCCAGCCAATGGAATAAAAAACCAAGTTCTTATTGAGATAGACATAAGAAAAATGAATAGCATCAGCATCGCCATTATAACGGATACGGAGGACATGCGTATCAGGAAGCTTTTTACATCATCAATGTACATTAATTGTTGAATCTTTGACTGAGTAGCGATTAAGAAGCTGCTCGTACATGTCAGTGACACAGCGCCCTGCATCCCGCAGTGCACGAGAATTAACTAAAGGCCTAGGCAAAATATATGTATAAAAATTTGGCCCCTCTACTGGATTACCGACCACCCATAATGTATTTTGTATTTGCCCTTTAGTGTCTATAGGATGCTGCCGACGGTCAATATCAATACCACCAGGATGATATCCTTGGTTGATAAATGGTCGAATGATGCCCTGACCAGCCAAATTCTGGATAAAAGGGGACTCATCACGCAACGGAGAAAAACTATCAATCTTGGCCTTGATCAGCACATCTCCATCAACTGAACTGTTTTCATCTTGAAAAACAGACTGAATTTCGAAACGGCTGGTACTAGCATTGAGAACAAGTTTAGGTGAAGGTCCGCCAGCCAAAGTCACGATACCAGCCTCCATCAGAGCCTTCAACTCTTGGTTTCGCTGCATCGGTGGGCCGACAGAAATACGGTTAAAGTTTGGATTAAAATATTCAATAAAGTACTTGTGAGATGAAGACGTTAACCCGCAAAAATCAATTGCTGAACGTAAGATATCACGGACATCTCGTAGCACATCTGTAGCAGCTTTCACTGGGCCATCAACATTACCTTCAGCGGAAGAATGAAGATCGTCCTTCAAATGCTCCATGAAGAATCTTGTATAATCCTTCAAAGAGGCAAATATTTTATTTCGATGAGGATACAGCAACGCTTGAATACACTGCTCGTCTTTGGAAGTAACAACATAGGTTTCAGGGTCTAGCCAGTGCCCCAGCTGCGTACTTCGATAGACATAACACATTTCTTTAAGCAACAGAGGTAAAAGCTGCGTTTCGAAATCCAGCTTCGGAGAACCGTTAGCAATGCTGGATTGCTTACGCAGATGATGTATTGTATCGAGAGTAAGGAATGATGGTATGTATTGCCCACTACCCCCCTTTTGATTAATCCCGCGACTACTAAAAGGCAATGTTTGACGGGAGAATAGAGCTATCTTCGGTTCTTTGCCGCTTGGCATGTAGCGCAATTGTCCAGCATTTTCAGTAAAAGTCCCACCGCGACCGTAAGTCAATTGCGACAAGACATCATAGCTGGTTAATCCAATTCCCTGCACCAGCACACGAGACTGAGATTGTATAGAGTCCAACTTTTCAATTGGATAAGGATTCGAATAATAGTTCAAAAGCGCGTTTTTCATTTGGTGAGCAGCCACAAACTGTTGCAGGCTTTCATCATGCGATGAATATATATTCTTACCGTGACCCGTGGTCATATAAACAAAATCTACACTATAACGACAGCCATCTTCCAAAAGAACATCCGTTTTATTATCTTGGTGGATATGGAGATTAATAACCTTTTGTCGGATCTCCTTAATACGAATACCGGAAGGTAAATCTTGCGTGAGTTCTTGGTAAGCCCAAGACAGGTATTCCCCTAACAAACGACGTGATAAATAATCATTTTCTTTGATTTCTCTCCCAACATCATGCTCTGTACGAGAAAAAACACCGTTAATATTACGATAACCTTGTTGAATAGCCCATTGATAGAAATTCGGTCCCTTCCGAATAGGCCCGACACCCTTAACTGTATCATCACCAAATAAAGTAATCTGGCAAGCGACAGTGTTAACCAATAAATGATCTGGCTGATGCACACTATGGGTACCGGTTCCCATCTCATTGGGATCAATCAATAAAATATCAATGTTCCCAGAAAATGGATAATGGGAATAAAGTGTGAGCAAGCGTTCGAGAATACTGATCCCACGAGGACCAACGCCCAAAATAGCGACTGTAGAGTGAAGCATTCTGTAATCTCCCCTATTAGAATAATTTGACTTTCACAAAATGTTTCAAAAAGAATGGAATAAATTCTCTCGACTTTTTAGTGAAGATTGCGGGTTTATGAAACGCCAACGACCTTTTTACAAAGACAATATTGACAGATTCCAGCAGCAGCAAAAAGCGCTACAGCACCACAGATAACGGAAAGCGCAATGGCATGTGAACCAAACTGTAAAAAACTCGTCAAGAGAGGTCCTAATATTTGGCCAAAACCGTAAGTTAAGGTAGCCAAGCCTAGCAGATTTATGCCATACGGCGCATACAAACGCTTAGCTAACGGCATAACTAGAGAGGTCGTCCCCATAAAAGTAAATCCAAACCCTATACAACTGAGAACGATCAGTACAAGAGACTGGCTGAATAATGTCAGTAATACGCATCCTCCTTGGATAAGCAAATTGAGCATCAAACAACGTAATACCCCCCACCGATGGGCTCCCCATAACCAAATGAAACAACTAGGAACAATGGCTATTCCGACAAACGACCATAAGTGGTTAGCGAGTAGTGGGAAATTAAATGTTTTCGCCATCAGAGGAAGATATGTCGCGACAATAATATAACCAAACCCAGCAAGCCCATAAATCAGAGCGAGTTCCCACCAAACGATATTTTCGTGTGCCAATGACTCATTAATAGCAAATTGAGACGCATCAACACGACGTGGAAATAAAATAAACAACAAGAGCAACAATACAACAGATATAAAACCAGCTCCAAACCAAATATTTTTCGCGTTCAGCGATTTACTCAAACCAATAATAACATACTCATTACCCAGCAGAATACCAACTCCCACACCTGCATAGAGCGAAGCAATAACCCACAGCTTGTGACTATGCTGCATAACCGTCATAGAACCAAAAATCATCATTGCTGCACTCGCGATACCGGCAGCAAAGCGGATAAAGAAGACCAAGTAAAAGTTTGTTGTTAACGCCATGGCAAAAATAAGTGCACTCGTCACTATAGCTGCACCAAATAGCATGTAGGGAGCACGGGATATATTCCCAACTCTGCAAAACGAAAAAAACATACTCCCAACTAAATAACCGCCATAATTAGCGCTAGCTATATAAGAAAGTTGCTTAAAGGTAAACAATCCTTCATCCAACATAACTGGAAATACCGGCGTATAGAAAAATCGCCCAATCCCCATCCCCAAAATCATAATAATCATACCGAATACAGCGATTTTGAAATAACTCAAATCTTGACGATTATTTTTCCCCCCCATTACTCTAATCCCTTAACTAATAATTCGCTCATCCGCATTCTATCTCATCGAGAGTAACACTTATCTCAGAGAATAAAAGCCAATCTAGCCATTTGTTTAGGTAGCCAGAGCAACATATTTAACGATTATTGTCAACATTACTGGATCAGTTATATGCATTTCATCGTTTTACGCCCTGCTCCATGTATGATCTTCTCCCTACAAAGCTTCTTTTTCAGAAAAATAATGGCTGAAATTAAGCAGCAATAACAACGAGAAAATCAATAAGCACGCCCCAGTTCAGACAAGACAATATCCCCCAAAGCGACAGCTTCATCAGGTGCGACTAAAATACCCTCACAAGGTTGCGTTATGTTCACATGATGAACGTCCTCAACCATCAAGCGGCTTAGTATCCAACTTAAAGACAGATCACGCCCAAGCCTTTGCGCACGCGCCCATTCTGCTCTTAAATTCTGCTCCGCTCTTTCCAAAACAAAGGAGCCTTCATCCAGTAACAACCAAAAATCAATAGTATTGAAGGGTATAAAGGCTACTTTTAATATAGCTTTGTTTTTTATCAGCAGCAGTAAAAAAGTTTGTGTTTTTTATAAAAATTGAAATTTATTCATTTTTTATCGTATATTTTATGTTATCTTCTTTAAATTAATTAAAAGATCATAGAATATTAAACTGATAGGATGCATTTTTCTCAAGCGGCATTTTTAGAGAAATGTTGATTTAATCAGTGAAGACAAGCAATGAGCAAAGTTATAATTTGAAAAGACAGTATATAATGTTTATGATCAATGATCTAAATTAGAAACATGAATTGGGGGAGTTTGATCTTTCTTACAGCACAGTAGATCAAAAAAAACAGTAGATGAAGTTTAAAATTCACCATCATCCATCATAAGATGAAAGCTTTCATCCCAAGTTTGATTTTTTTAAACTATTTTCTTGTTCTTTCTGTAATATCTAAAGAATATCTTCAAGCACTCATAAGCACTCTTTTAGGTTATCATTTCCATGATCAAAGTAACGGTTATCGAGCTTCCATTCAGGATACTGTTTTGTAAAAGGAAATCATCATTTCAGGATATGGAGGGATTTATGTATTTAGTCACAATGTATCATGCCCCCTTCCTCTTATATCAGAAATTTAATTCTTAATCGTAATGACGTGATCAAAAAGCACCTTGCGAGACAATCTTTTTAATAAATTTTTAATAAATAAAGTAAAGATGAATTCTGAAAAAAACTTTTTTAGACGTACAGTGATACGGAGAAACAGTCAGAAAGAATGGGGGGATTACAAATGTTGATGACTATAAAAAAAGATATCAAAAAATTACCAAAAACCGATTTATGGATCATTTGTGCTATTTCAGCTGATCAGAAAAGAGAATGGATCAATAAATGGTATATAAAAAATAAACAAGCCTCTATAAGTTCTAATTATGTCAATGATCTTGCCGTCCTAGGATCATTTTACAGATCTAGACAAAATGATTGCTATGAAAGCAACAGCCCCACAAGCAACTCCCTTCAAAAGATGACAATCTCATTTATGAGGCTTATGTTGCTCCTCATAATCACTTTAAAATTGCATCATTTGCTCTCATTAATACGCTTTGAAGTCCCATATGGACTAAGGGACCTTTTAAATTTTGGAATGGTTATGGAAGCCTTCTTTCCACTAATCCCTGAATGGGGATATGAAACAGCTACCTTTTCACAGAAAAATATTCTTTTCAATGAAAATTCTTATTGTACAATCTATGGAACAACACAATGAACAGAGCACGCACCCTTGCTCTCACCTATGGCTCCTATAATGCTGTCCGCATGCTGATCGGCGTTTACCATGCGATTTTTTTAATGTCCATGGGAGTGAGTCTGGCGCAATTAGCTCTGCTTCAGGTTGTCTTTTCCACCACCATTCTGCTGCTTGATTTTCCCTGCGCTGTTTTATCTGACAGATATCGGCGTAAATATTCCGTTATGGCTGGGGTCTTTATGACAGGAGTATTTTATCTTCTATGCCTTCAAGCTCCTAATATGACAGCACTTATTATTGCGCAAATTCTCTATGCAGCGGGCATTTGCATCATTGTCAGCGCCATTGACGGATGGATTTACCATTCTCTAGGCGATAAACAGGATCACTTTTCGCATTATGCTCATCTCTACCACCAGGTTAACTCTTTCGGAAGTATTCTCAGTGGGATTATAGGAATTGGAACGATCTACTACTCTGGACGATATTTTATGGGATATATCATCTCATGCCTCATGATGGGATTTATTTTTTTGATCTTCCTTATTGTTCCTGAAGAAAAGAAAACGACAATTGAAACGTCCAAAACAAAAACAATCTTGCACAATGCCAAGGAAACGCTTTGGATATTTCAAAATACAGTAGGAGGAGCATGGTTTATTTTCCTCATGTGCCTTTTTAGCGCTGGTATTCAAATTATTTATCATTTCTGGCAACCGATAATACTTTTAGAGGGGAAAATTAATCACCTCAATGGTTCGCAAATGCTCGTCTTGATGTGCTGCCATATTGGAGCCTTTTCAGCACAATATTTTTCAAATTTACTGATGTCTAAGTATCATGTTCTTGATAAAAAATATAAGAATTCTATAAAATATTTTTCCTTCTTTTCTGCACTGATGTGCATAGCGCTCTATTTTTCAGTTCATAGCCATCAAACTGCTGCATCAGTCATCGCCTTCTCTTTAATCCATGGATTTATTTGCACTGTACCGATCGGTGCAAAAAGCTTATTTTTCTCAGAACTTAACCAAAAACAAACGCAGCATATTTCCGGTGTTGTTGGTGCTGTCTCTTTTAGCGGAAGAATATTTTCAATTACAGTATTGAGTATTATTTCTTTTCTTCCTGCAAAAGTTTCTCCATCTTACTACCTAATATTACCGACCATTACTTTTTTCATGTGTGGTTTGATTGTCATGAAATGGATGAAACACTCTCAAAAGTCTCTATGATGAGAGGAAAATTTTAAAATTATTACCCACAATGTTTTCTTCTAAAAGAAATCTATAACTTTTTTGAGAGCATTGCCACATCCAACTTTCAATATACAATGCAAAATATAAAGCAACACGTTGATTTATAATGATAATATACCAAACGCGAATATTGTAAGATTTTTTCTTTTCAAATCTGCTTTATGGTTGAAACAATCAAAATCATTTGCTTGCACATCATAAGCAAAGAAAGCCGTATAAATAAAAACGATTTAGAAAGGAAAAATGCCTTTTATGAACTCTCATAGTCAAAATCTATAACAACAGGAAGGCAGATATATAATATGCCTCTTTGCATCTTCATAAGTATACAAATGATGTGGCTTTATAAGGCTTTATAATGTCTCACAGAAACTTTTATGTTTTATACCATTTACGAGGCAGCGTCGCAAAACGGGCTTATACACATTGCAAAGATATCTCTTTAAAACAAGTGCATAAATCGGCAACACAAGTATATTTGTGTTTAGAACATGCTTTTTATATGAGAGGCATAATCCCAACGGGATAAACAGAATTCCGATACACAGTCAACTGCTTTTATAACAATAGATGGCGGAGAGGAAGAGATTCGAACTCTCGAGAGCCTTTTGAGCCCTACTCCCTTAGCAGGGGAGCGCCTTCGACCACTCGGCCACCTCTCCAACAGAGAGGCATAAATGGTATCAACAGAAAGTTCAAGACATTTTCGATTTTTTTCCCAAATATCTGAATTTTTTTTCCTATTGATCCCATAGGGACAAAAAGTTAATAAAACAAAAATTGTGTCTTTTTTACCACAGCATCTCGAATAGTACATGTATATATTACAAAAAGGTAATTTCATATTTGAAACTCTAAAAAGATTAGTTATAGCTAAGATAACAAGTGCTGCGTATTTTACTTATGTCTTTGTCCTTAATGCGTTAGGCAAATGGTACTCTTTAGAAGAAATTTAACCGGACCTCGGAGATCCCATATGAATATTAAATCCCTCTTTTTAAGCTCTACAGCAGCTTTTTTAGCAATTTCTGGAGCACATGCTGCTTCAACAGTTATCGCCGAACCCGAACCTGTAGAATATATTCGCGTTTGTGATGCCTATGGAAAAGGATATTTTTATATCCCTGGAACAGAAACCTGCATGCGTTTATCAGGAAATGTTCGTACTGATTTTATAGGCGGTGATAATATCGATGCAACAACCGAAACTGAACTAAGAGACAAAAGAAAAACCTATGGCGCATCATCACGGCTCACCCTTGTTTTTCAAGCAGCTTCTGAAACAGAAATGGGAACACTTCGTTCATATGCAAGAATTTATTCAAGCTGGGGTGATGGTAATGATAAAGCTGGTGCAAGGCTTGCAGCAGCTTACATTGAACTGGGTGGTTTTCGCGTAGGTCTTGATGATACAATTTTCAACAGTTGGACTGGTGGTTATGGAAATGTTCTCAATGATGACAGCATCGCACCTGCCGGCACAACACGCACTAATTTTATTTCCTACACCTTTAATGGTGACTCTGGCTTTTCTGCTATTATCGGCGCTGAATTAGGCAATAATGCAGATGCTCTTCCAGGAACAGTAGGATACTACATTGATAAAGATGATAAGCTTGTTTCTATCACGAATGATACTCTTCCAAGTAAAGCAATTAAAAATTACACCCCGAATGTGGTTTTGGGTATAAAGTTTATGCAAAAATGGGGTGGTTTTTCAGCGGTTGCAGCATATGATACTTACTACAAAAAGTGGGCTGGAAAAGTACGTGCAGATTTCAATGTCAACGATCGTTTCAATCTATGGGTAATGGCTGGCTATAAAAATGGTCTTGATTACTACACAGTAAATACAAAAAATGAATTATCACGACAAAGCACAACAATTTATGCAAACTGGGGTGGTAAATGGGCTGCTTGGGCGGGTGCCACTTACAAGCTTACTCCAAAAGCAAATTTGAATGCTCAAGTTTCTTATAGTGCTGTAAAAACCTTTGCAACTTCTGTAAATATTACATACACGCTGGTTCCAGGATTTGTGATTACACCTGAATTAACCTATGTTTCTTGGAACGATGATCGCGTTGTGACGGATAAAAATAATGATGAAAAACATTTATTCAATAAGAAAAGTGCTTTTCAAGGTATGATCCGTTTACAGCGTTCATTCTAATCCTATTTAAGCTACAGCTTTTAAAAACTGGCAACATGGTTTGCCAGTTTTTATTTTTGAAATCAAATATCATGAATATCTTTTCCTGATACTTATTGTCTTGTCTCTCGGAAAAAACCGACTTAGTTTCATAAAACTACTCTTAAGATTAACCTGATATGCTTGATAAGAGCACCTCACACGGGCTTTTACACATCACTTCAAACACAATCTCTTCCTTACCCTTTAAAGCATGAATAACCCCCATTGCTTTATGCCTAAATTGATTTTTCTTGGTAATTTATACCTAACCTTTGCAATTTAGGTCATGAACTTCTCTGGTCAATTCTATACTGAACAGATAAAATATTGAAAAAACAAGACATCATTGTGTTTTTGATATGCCTGAATGTGTCTTCTATCAACACTCTAAAACACAATGTTTTATAACACTGCTTCATTAAAAAACTTAATCATCAAGAAACATGTTGTCAAAACGATGCAAACATCCCCTAAAGCAATAAAAGAGAAAAGAGATATATCTTCAAAAAAATGAATTGACCTCTTCCCCTTCTAAAGAATAGCCCCCCTATCAGTAGCAATCTGTAAATGCCCCTATTTTCTTGAATCTGCATCACTTTGATTTATAATGATCAATTTATAATTTTGCATGTTTCAATCAACCAAAACCATTCACTTGTACACGACGAGTGGAGAGAGCCGTGTGAATAAAAACGAGTAAAGAAAACCCTTTTATGTATCGTTTTAAGTTCCAAGGGTTGTAGTAACATTGAGATCTAACAAAGTGTACGATAGTGCTAGGCACTTTTATTAAG
This sequence comes from Bartonella sp. AP1QHHD, assembly GCF_042196265.1. NCBI lineage: Bacteria > Pseudomonadati > Pseudomonadota > Alphaproteobacteria > Hyphomicrobiales > Bartonellaceae > Bartonella > Bartonella sp. AP1QHHD. The sequence goes on along the minus strand of NZ_JBHIPW010000076.1, from coordinate 8,614 downwards.
CATCAAAATGAGGATACACTTCATAGAGGATTTTAGATTATATTCTCTATGAACGTCGCTGTAAAATATATGTTGTGATACACACTAAAAGACATTTCTTTAAAACAAGCATGAAATATACAATACAAGTCCATTTTATTTGAGGCGTTTCATCCTGCGTAAGGCACATGTCATCATATACGCAACATCTTGGCTTTATGCGTTTTTAAAGGAAGAAAAATATAAGACAAAGAAACAATAAAATTTAATCTCTGCAAATCATAGAGCTTTCAGAGTTATGTTTCCATAAAACGCCTTATACCGTATAGAGGATTTTTTACACGATTAATGCCCTTTTTACATAAAGCCAATTGGCAAAAAGCAGCCTTTCCTGATAATAAAAAGGCTTACACGTAATCGTAAGCCATATTTTCAATTAAAACGCATTGAATTCACGGAAAATACTTATCAACCAATGCATAAAGAATTGCTGCTGTTTCAACATCTAGAATCCCATCATAATTTTCTTGACGAAAATGAAGTTGAAATGCTCGGATCAAATCTTTGTATCCTGTTTGGGTACACGCAGCAGAAATGTCATATCCATAACATTTTAGCTTCGCCAAAACATCTTCTTTGGGTGGCAAATTCTTAGAGAATTGCTCTTGATAATGACTTTTTAGTTCATCATCATACCATGCTCCTATACCTGCGCTATAAAGTTCTCTCCATGGAAAAGCTGCTCCTGGATCACTTTTTCTTCCAATGGCAATATCACTATGTCCCACCACATCAGTTGGCATAATATCGGGATACCGTTGAAGAATATTCAAGGCAAGTTCCTTAACAGCATCAATTTGTATTGGATTATAAGGAGGAAACATACCCGTCCCATCATGATAAGTCGCTAAATTAACGATTTCAATCCCGATAGATGCATCATTGAGATGACTATGCCCAGCCCATGAACTCACACCCGCATGCCATGCGCGCTCATTTTCATCAACCAGATTAAAAATACGCATATCCTTAAAGCCTGCCTCACGATATGTCTGCTCTGAAGGATCAGGAACAAGATAGTGTGCACTAACCTTTTCTCCTGTAAGCGCCATAATCGAGGCTTTAAAATCAATAGCCGTATAATGCATAACGAGAAAATGAACGCGACGACTAAAACTCTTGACAGAACGATAACTGTTGTAATCAATCTGATACATAAAAGCCCTTTCTTTTTTGCTTAAAAAACCACTGCGCATCACAACAGATAGAATACGAACTGTTAAAAAATGCAATAAACTTCCCATCTAGGTACTAAGAATTACGACTAAAATTTGTTCATCAAAAATATTGACACTCTTATCAACAATTAAGACCACATTTTTATTTTTCTCCCACACACGCATAAAATGTTTTTAACCACATTAAATATTTTCCCCAAAAAAATTCCTACAAATTACCAATCAAAAAGAAAACAAAAGCGTAAAATGATCACTCCTTAAATCTTCACGTCTTACAGAAAAAATAGTTCGTCCTGTTATCAAATTGAAAAATATCGCCCCTCGGAAGCGAATACCCAACGATCATGCAATCACACAAAAACTTAAAGGAAAAATTTTATGAGCTCTTTACAGCAATTTATTATCAGATAACGGAACGGGATATGTTCACAATAAAACTCTTCACGGACATATTGTTCAATAAAATTTGCAAAGCTTTCCTGTAAATGACACGACTTCTTGTCTTTTCACACCATCGCTTTTTGATTTACAAAGAATCTCAATTATCTACAACGCTTGAGACACACGAAGTCTCTGGATTCCTTGTTATCAGCGCTATGGAAGATAACATATTGATTTATAATCATAATTAATCATTATAAATATTGAATGTAGCGAGCCTAATATCGTAAAGTTTTTCTTAATTTTGAATCAATCAAAGTCATTCATTTACACATCAAAAGAAAAATTAACCTATAGACAAAAACCACTGAAGAAAAGGATCAAAATACTTCTTATAATAGAACGTTCAATAATTTGAGCAATATTGTTACATCCCCATAGAGTTTCATTTTTTCTTCTCTGTTTTCAAATATCTTTTTAAGACAGCCCAAGCTGCATATTCTTGTAAGACGACACCTAAAAGTGGTCGCGTATAGGGAAAAGTTATACGATCATCACCATAACCTTTCATCCGTATAGTCATGGTAGCATGTCCAAGGCTTTCTGCTTGATTTTCTAATGTCTCCAAAGAAGGCTCTAGGCTCACTTCAACCTCAAGCAGTGGAATATCTTGTTTACCTTTTTCTATGGGCTGAAAATATTTTAAAAGCCACGGATCATTGGCAGACCAATGAACCTCTGCATACATCGCTAATTGTTTACAAGCAGTAGTAACTTCTGCCCCAACTAAATGGGGGTGAAAATGATTTTCAAATTCTTCCACGAAATGTTGTTCCAAGGGCGCTTCTGATTGAGCAACCAGTTGCACCAAAACATAGGGGCTTTTCCATAAAAAATGCCGTTCAAAGGATTCATTTTCAAGATGATCATCAACCCACTGCGCAATGGTACTTTCATCAATTCCAATCAAAGTCCATGCATACTCCGCACGCGATACAGAAAAATATTTCTTCTCGTTGTGTTCTAAATAATTCTCTAAAAGCGCAAGAGCCTGTGATGGTGGACCAGGCAAAACAACAAGCGTACTTCCATCGCAAGAGAGATAAAACCCTGGTGCTGTGCCTGTAGAATTATCAAGCACGGTTGCTGTCTCAGGAAACAATGCTTGACGCGCATTACTCTTATCCGCCGTAATCCCTAATCGTTGTAATTGACCTTTTATTATTTGCCAAACATCTTCATGATGTACCAAAGGCTGCTTTACAGCTTGAGCAACTCCATCGCGTGTTTTATCATCTGATGTTGGTCCCAATCCCCCACTGATAATGATAAGATCTTCTTGTCCAAGACAAGAAACAACAGTCTCACTGATTTGCTGTAATTGATCAGCACAAACAAAATGACGTGTGACTTGAATATTTCTCTTGTTCAAGCTTTGGCTTAAATCTTGTAAGTTCGTATTCAAATATTGTCCTGAAAGGAGTTCATCACCAACAGTGATAATCGCCGCATGACAAACAAAGACAGGATTCACAAGAGAATTGCGAACAGCTTCAGCCATTTGACGGGTAGAGGCTATACCTCCAAGATCATAGGTAACGGTTTTTCCAGCACGAATAACCTGATCAACACTCTCAGACAGTTGTTTTGCTGCATCTTTAAAGCCTAAGTGCTCTAAGAGTAAAGCCGTGGTATAAAGCATCGCAGAAGGATTGGCTTTATTTTGTCCAGCAATACGTGGTGCGCTTCCATGAACAGGTTCAAAACAAGCAATCTCGCTCCCCACATTCACATGAGGTGCAAGCCCCAATCCCCCCATTATCCCAGAGCCAAGATCAGAGAGAATATTGCCAAATATATTTTCAGCAACAATCACACCAAACCGCTCTGGCTTGGTTGCAATCCACAAAGCAACCGCATCAACATTCTGAATATCTGCTTCAATTTCCGGATAGTTTTGCGCAATCTTCTCAAAAATTTCCTGAGCAAACTGACCACTTTCTCGCATAACATTGGGCTTATCAGCAAAAGTAACTCGCCTAAAGCTATATTTCCTTGCATAAGAAAAAGCATATTCAAATAACCGTTCTAAACCAAAGCGTGTCTGCAAACAGACTGTCCACGCAGCTTCTTCAAGCCCATATTTTGTCAAATTTGGATGTTTTAGCCAAACGGCTGTTTCAGGAGAAATACCCCGAAAATCCAATCCAGCATAAAGGCCTTCACTATTTTCTCTGATAACACAAAAATGAAAAGGACGTTGGGGACCAAAGATGTATCTTACAGGACGTATATTCGCAAACAAACCTAACTTTTGGCGAAGTTGAAGTGCGGGAGAAACATAGGCAAGGTTTTTCTCTTTTAAATGCGGAGCAAGTTCTTTTAAAGCCGCTTCTTTTCCTTTACTGGTCACAGCACCAAGTAAAATAGCATCACTCTGAGTAATTTTTTGCCAAGTCGCTTGAGGAATAGGAGCTCCTTCCTGTTTCCAACATTCAAAACCAATATCACCATAAGTCAATTCAATCGGCAATTGGAATTGCTCTAAAACCATCAGCGCAGCATCACAAACCTCTGGTCCTATCCCATCACCAGGTAATACAAGAACTTTCTTTTTCATAATCCCTCCAGCCACTCATCAATGACTGCATCCGTCATAGTAGGATTATCCTCCCACAAACGCGTACCAGCACCAGAGATAATCTTATATTCATGGTTCAGATTATGACTTTTTGTCTGATTATCTACCGTTGCAAGTTGCGACTCTTCTCCCACTAAAGCTAAAAACTTCCCCTTATACTTAACTATTTCATCTCTAGCATCTATTTCTAATAAGAGTTTAAAGCCTCTTGTCATGCGTTCAATTGCCACGCTTTTTTGTTCATCAGGAATCTCCAATAAGGCTCTTTTTTTCATAATGCCAGAAGGATGCATAAAACCATTGAGTATTTCCAAAGCCCCCGATAAATCATTGTTTTCTAAGGAGGCAAGAATATCTCCAAGGCGCCGTTGCAAAACCTTATCTGGATAGCCAGGTGCATTCACAGCAAGCACAGCTTGAACATTGGGAAGCTGTACTGCCAATATTTGTACCAATGTTCCAGCCATAGAAAATCCCACAAGAACTGCGGGCTCTTTAAAATAGCTTTTAAGCTTTTCTACCATAAAAGATAAAATGTCTACAGCAGAATGATTGAGAACATGAGAACCCTTAGGAAAAAGAGAAAGCGTATCCAGCAGAGTGACAGGGAATCCTTTTGATAAGCATAGCTTTGTCAATGGAGAACAAAAAACACCACCATCCCAAATTGGCATTACAGGAGAAAGAATAGTAATAGGAAGACCCATTGATCAATTCCTCCCCTTATTTTTAAACATGCATTAGAGCCAGAAATTTTCCTACCCAATATAATGAAAATATGTTGAAACTCTAGGCTCATACTCCCCCCATAATAATCGATTTGTTAAACTCAAACTAAGCTTGTAACAAATTTTAAACCCACTCAATCCAACAACTTAATAAAAAAATCATCTAATGTACAGGTGCTCCATTTGTGTAAAACATCAAAAGCATTTCCGCATAATGCTTTCTTTTTATCATTTCACTCAGCTTATTTCTGAAGTCATAAAATGACGCGCTTTTTGAATATAAATGATAAAACCAATCATACAACACACAGCTAACAAAGTTGCCATAGCCCGTGGGCTATGACCAGAGATTTTTCCGATAACCGCTGCACTGAGTGCCGCACTTCCTAATTGCAAAGAGCCCATAACACCAGAAGCCGCTCCCGCAGCTTTCGGATGCGATGAAATAGCCAACGCTGTTCCTAACGGCAATAAAAAACCATTGCCAAAAGTAAGAACAGCAATAGCCATAAAACTTGTCACAAGGGGCCATGGGCTTAGATACATTTGCAAAGCAAACAGCACACCGCCTATCACAAAAATAATGTACCCTCTGCCCACAGTCTTTTCCATAGACTCGTGTTCAAAAAACCATCGCGCCAAAAGATTTCCCAAAATATAGGGAAACGAGACACCAATATAGCTATAACTAATGTGTATCGGGGATAACCCCAAAGTCGTGAATAAAAAAGGCGACTCCACAATATAAGCAAAATAGGCAGCGTAAGAAAAACACGGAATAAGTGCATAAAAAATAAATTGTTTATTTCTGAAAACGCCTAAATATGCCTTCATCAATCCTACAGGAGAAAAATGCTGCCGTTTTTGAGGGGGTAGAGTTTCGCTTAGCACAAAACAACATAGCAAAATGGTCAAAAATATAAAAAAGCTTAAAAAGATAAAAGTTGCCTGCCAATGAAAAGCTTGTATCAAAAGTCCACCAATGAAAGGTGCAAGTGCTGGCGACATTCCAATAAAAGGGAAAACAATCAAATAAAGTTTTCCAGCCGCTTTTTTATCCAACAAATCATTGATAATTGCACGACTTAAGACAAGTCCCGCACAAGCACCAAGACCTTGCAAAAAACGTAACACAAGAAAAGCGTGAATATGAACCGTATAAATCACACCAAGTGTCGTAAATAACCACAAGAATAAGCCCAATAGAAGTGTTTTTTTACGCCCAAAATTATCACTCAGCGGCCCATAAATGAGCTGTCCAAGTGCCAATGCCAACAAAAAAACCGCCACTGCACTTTGAATTTGAGATTGTGTCACTTGATAATATTGACGCATATCGCCCAGTGCCGGTAAAAAAATATCGGTAGAAATCAAACCTCCCGTCGATAAACATACGATAAGTATAATGAATGGTAATGTATATTTATGTTTCATCAGGAAAGTCACATTTCTTAAATTTAAAAATATTTAAATTTTACGTTTATAGAAAAATAATAATTTATATTTATATTTATAAATATAAAGCTATTTTAACTTTATCCACAGCGAATAAAATAATCAATTTTCTTTATTCTTTTACTTTATTCGAGAATAATTCAGCTTGTTGAGACATAAATCCAGTGTATGATCCGCACGCACACACTCAACACGTAAATAACCACTTAGTTCTTCACTTTATAATTAATTTTAAAGCATAGCAAATCGCAATTTTAAAACTATACGCAAAAGAAGCTAAAAGATCAAAGCTCTCCTTCAGAGATATATTTCCCAATCCGAAATAGCGCATCTTGTTGTATTCATGTTGCCCTATCTTCATCAGCTTTTTTTCATTGATATCATCAACAAAAACGCTCCCAAACACTATCCCTCTCCATGATAACAACATCACTTTCCCGACAACATCTTTTATCAGAAGTGGTTTACAACGCTCAAAGAAAAAAGAAGCCACAAACTCCCTTTCCTCAAAACTCCCCACGCAAATATTATTGTAACAATACAGCATATAATAATGGCTCATGGAGAAGTCTTTATCAACACAAATAATTGAGCAAATAAACTTAATAGCCCACTAATATCATAAAGCAAATTGTGCTTCTATCTCGCTCTAAAATCTAAATTCATCTTGTCCATTTTGTTAGAATTTCATTCTACATAGCCAGCACAAAGTTTATTGCCTAAGCTATTGACAAACATGATATAATAAAAATTTGACGAATCATTCTGCATCTAATGTAGAAAGCAAGGAGAAGCTATTAATGAATATAACAGAACGAGCCACGTACCAATTACTTGGACCTATTAAAGTGGAAGGAAAGACATACACAGAAATCACCTTACGCCGCCCGAAATTTAAAGACTTAAAAGCAATACAGAGCAAAGAAGGTGACGAGCAATCAATTGAAATGATCGCATGTCTTTCAGGGTGGTCCTATAATGCCATCAGTAAACTTGGTGTTCGTGATTTTTTAAACATTAAAGACATTTACGGGCCTTTAATAAAAAAAGTATTAAAAAAACTTGATAAAATGAATACAATCATAAAAATCCCATCCCTAAAAATCCTATCCTTAGAAACTCAATTTTCTAAACATCTCAAAAACTTTATAAACAAAGTAAATGCACCCATAAAAAGCATAATGGATGAATGTATTTTAATCGACAGTAAACCCGAAAAATGCACAAGTAACCTTTACACACATACATTTGAAACAGAATCCATGACAACTGCAAATGCAAAAGTGAAAACCTGTAGCACCTATGAACCGATTACAGTTCATAATCCCTACGTCATAAAGGTGGAACGCATGACCTTTACAAAATGCACTTTCTTAATACAAGATGGTCCATCGAACCAAATTTATCTCTCAAATCAAAGTGCTCTTACATCGTATAAAAAAACTGCGGGCGAAACTAAAAAACAACCTTTGGAGAGAATCTCGAAACTTTTGGACATTGTCTCAAAACTTTTCAACTTTCCTCTCTGGTTTTGGGAGTTTTTACTCAAAGAACTTAGAAAAGTTTTCTAGCATTGTTTTGATATAGAGCAATAAGAGAAGGAAAAACAGCTTAGAACACTAATGTTTCTTCCTTCTCTTTTATCTCTCATAGCTTTTTGAATTGAATACTTTTGATATTTATTTTGAATAATTGAAGCATTCTTTTAATTATAAGTACAATATAAAAAATAAAATTTTAGAAGACGTGCTGTTTTTACAAAAAATGAATAATAAAATAAAGACTCCAGAATTTTACTTTTTACCTTCAAACACAATCAATGATGGAAAAGCGTTTACAAAGTTTTCCTCAGGCAGTATCCAGGACATTACTTGAAAGAAAAGCATTAAGAGAGCTTACTTTTAAGCTAAGGGGAAAAGATTAAACTTCACAACGACATTCAATCTTTTAAACATTGCAGTACAGAACGGGAAAAAAGAGCCATTCCCCCATAGACCGTTTATCCCCCCATCAACTAAAATTCTCGATAAACTGGTATTATCAGTTCTAGACTGGAGTCATATAAGAAGAATTTTAAGTAATGATCACCGTCTTGTTTTCGATGTTTTCTGTCCTTTTTAGCTGCTCTTTATCCCTTTTGGAACATAATTAGCAAAAAGGCATTGTATCTCCAGCATATTCAAGGAGATAAA
>NZ_JBHIPW010000075.1:0-1799 GCF_042196265.1 Bartonella sp. AP1QHHD | reverse complement strand
ATACTGATGAGGAATAGCTCCAAGACCTCCAATTGCTTGATAAGTTGGAGCACTTAAAGGTGCAACACGAGGTCCCCCATATACATTACCACCCATCCCTGTATCATACATGTTATACGCATCTGCACCCCCACGCTTAAAGACATTCTGCATCCAAGTTGGAGGGGCGCTTGTTTGTACCTGCTTCTGTTCTGTCGTTGTTGGTGTCTTGCTCCCCATGTCACAATTCCTTCCTATAATAAAGCATAGCTATGCCATAGCCTTGCTTGTCCAATGCGCGCTTCCAACCTAAACGACCCAAGATCTCCATTTCAGAAGCCCCATTCTCACGCGCCCAATCCTCTACAAATGTCAAATTATCAACTTGATCAAGAACGCCCTTGCCACTACATTCACAAATCAGAGCGCGCTTCTTTCCTAAAACTGTCTGTTGTATCTGGGTCGTGAATGCCGCTAAAAAGCGCTCGTCATCATCCAAAACAAGCCATAACTGTTTCTTGCCGCTGCAAATCGCTTCAATGAGCTCTTGCAACGTGATTTCATGTTTGAAACGCTCTACATACTCTCTAAAGGATGCAATGATGTCTTCAAGATAAGGCGCTATACGCTCCATATCCCAAGACGTGGTCAAAAAAACTTTTGCCATTATCCTCTGCCTAAAGGACGTAAATCCACATTAAACCCTGTGATATGGTTCCAATGAACGCCTTCAGGAATACGCAATTTAAAGCGGTGATAACGATTGCGCGAACGACCATGATAAGCACCCGTGACATATGAACATGCCCTCTCCTTATGCCATGTAATCGGTGTCTGATGATTGCGAAGCCGACGCTCTCCTATGCTTAAAAGACCTTCCGTCGTATCAACTTCAGCAAACATCTTCGTGATAAAGTTAAAACTTCCATCTGGTGCCCCCATTTCTTGCGAAACAACCGTTGCCTCCATCGGTGCTCCCGTAAACATAACAAGTCTATTTTCATCATCAAAAGCACCAAGCATTGGGGCGCCACTTTGCCAACGAGGGCTGTCTAAAGAAGCCGGCAATGTCTCAAGATTGATCGAGATCTCATCTAACTGTTCTAAAGTATAACCTGTCGTAAATACTGGAAACAACGTGAAAGGTTTTCCCTGTAGCGTCGACCATTTCTGCAATCCCCAATCATAGACAAAGGTCGTTTGCTCGTTATTGCCTCTTTTTAAGGACCAGTAAATCCGGTTATCAATGGGGTCTATAACCCCTTGCATCTCATCAAGAGCAAACTTATCAAAGGTTTTAAAAACCGTTCTATCAACCTTCTCAAAGCCTATCGGCAAAAGTTGACCATCAGCACTGATCTGATAAAAGCCACCATCACCAGCAAAAAAAGCATCACTCCCGCGACACGCTATAGAGGCTGCACTGCGCGCTCCACGTTTGTCTTGGATCTTTTGAAAAGCAAACGGGCTCTTGGAACCTAACGTCAAAGAACCAGCATAAATAGCAGAACGAAGAAAAATAAGGGGATTGGTTGTTTCTGTTGCCCCCTGCACATATTCTCCATCTTGGAAATCCATATAACCACTAACATTATATTGAGTCTCCCATAGAGTTTCATCGCCTTCTCCAGACCAATGGATGCGATTGGGATTATCTGTCAATTGCATCAAACAAACAAAAGGTCCCCAAACCTTAACCAATCCTGCTTTCGGTGGATTTCCTTCTAAATCTTCAAACCGTTCAGAACTAAGGACCTTGAAAACTTGCGGTTTATCATTTTTATTCACCGCAATAACCATGTTTTTAAAAAGAGCAAACG
>NZ_JBHIPW010000074.1:0-1413 GCF_042196265.1 Bartonella sp. AP1QHHD | reverse complement strand
TTGGCGTGCCGTGATGTGTGATTGTGTGGAAGTATTTTCCCATTGATCGCCCGTATCTTTGGCGCTTGCAATTCCAACACCCACGGAAGCACCGCTGTTGCTCTTTTCAAACTGAAACCCAAAGCCTTCCCGTTCTTCCTTTGAGCTTGAGGAATGGCTATTATGACCAACAAGCACATTCACATCACGAGTTGCCGAAAGGTTAATATTCTCACCTGCAAGATCAGAGCCAACAATTGTCACATCTTTTTTCTTGGCAGTGATGTTGATCGTGCCATCCGCATTGAGAGAAGAGCCTTGATGCTCAAAACTCTCTTCATTTTCTGTCTTTCCCTCACTCCCGTATATCGACACAAAGCCCTTGCCTGATCCCACACCAAAACCCGTTTCATGGGTCTCTGAATGGCTTTTATGGTGATCTGTCATGCCATCAATCGTCACACTTTCTCCGCTCACATTGATATCCTGACCGGAAAGCAGATGAGAAGCAGTGATTGTGGTCTCTTTGTCCGATTGTGTGATAATGTTGCCCGTTGCCCCCAAATTGGTCAGCACACCAGCGTGGATATCGGCATTTCCCCCCGCTTCTATAGTGCTATAATGGTTATCAATGGTATCAGCGTTAATGATGAGATTGCCACTAGATTGTATCATTCCTTGACGAGTAGGCGAAAATTCTTACGTGACAGTTTTCTGTATCATGTGAGATAAATTATTCCATCGGTACCCTTGAAAAAAAGCGAACTTTCACTCTCTTCATTCCAAGTAAATGCCTTGTATACTATCCCATCTTCTAAAGTTATCTTACCATAAGTTGCCTCTTTGTTGAGCAAAGAATTTTTAAAGTGAAAATTACATATGTTTCCTGAACATTCAACTTCCTCATAGGAAACGGCCCACATTTTTACCCTCAACTCATTTGCTACACTTGTTGTATGATACAAAATCGCATTTTCAATTGAATCAAAGCATTCTGGTTTTTGGAATGCGATGGTGACTTCTTCCGTTTTTTCCGTGATGATCAACAAATTGAACAGATCAATCAAGCTGTTGAAACCTTTTTAGCAGAGATAGAACGAGAAATACAACAACTCTCAACAAAAGCTGCTTAACCTTATGGGGGTGTTTTGTTCCCCGCATATCTACGAGCACCCCCACCCTTTCATAACAACTTTCAACACAAGCGTGATTCACGCCACACGTGAATTGCATCTCAATGTAAGGAGAAAAGATATGGCGCCTCGTCCAGCGGCTATAACGCAACCAGCCATTGCTCGCGCTTTAAGAGAAGCTAAAAAACAAGGATGTGAACTCGTAGAAATCAAACCTACTGGTGAACTGCTTATCTATCTTAAAGCAGATATTCCAATACCAAATTCAGTTAGCCACCCAGACAAACTTTTAGATTTGTCA
>NZ_JBHIPW010000073.1:0-56450 GCF_042196265.1 Bartonella sp. AP1QHHD | reverse complement strand
GAGGTCTTCCCATGATCAACGTGACCAATCGTACCAATATTAACATGCGGTTTTGTTCGTTCAAACTTGCTCTTCGCCATTGCTATTAATCTCTTGTTTTATTCCCTAATTTTTATTAGCACCTAGGGACAGTTCTGCAAAACTTAAGTCTGACCAGACTGTAAACAGCCCAATCACCACAACTCTTAGACGGAAAACCCCACCAAATCTATAAATGGAATATCCTCCATCATACCTATTTGCCCAATCATCAACAACCATTTGGAGCGGGTAGCGGGAATCGAACCCGCATATTCAGCTTGGAAGGCTGCTGCTCTACCATTGAGCTATACCCGCATGACCCACGTACTAACTCTCCTTCGATGAATGGTGGAGGGGGTTGGATTCGAACCAACGTAGCATACGCAACGGATTTACAGTCCGCCCCCTTTAACCACTCGGGCACCCCTCCATTACACCGATAAAGTCGCGCAATGAGACATCACGACAACCATCTTGAATACCCATTCAATTCAATCTGATTGCGAAGTGGTTATGACGATTACTATTGTATCTGTCAACAGAATAAATACAATTCTGTACAAATTTCCTGCTCATAATTTTAAATTATAGATTTTTTCTCTCTATTTTTCTTATTAACACGTTATAAAGAAGCTATGAAAAAAAAAACATCACAAAATTCTCATTATGCTCGTTTGCGTCGCCGATATCGCGATACAAAAGGCTCTCCTTCTCGATCTTTTACACACCCAAAGAAGAAAGCTGCTTCTTTACAGCAAGAGATCATCCATCTTTATGGCATTCATTCTGTTCAGGCTGCTTTAGAAAACCCAAAAAGAATTTTAAAATGTCTTTACGTTACACAAAATGCCTTAAAACGATTAAATATATCCGAATCAGATTATCCTTGCTCTGTTACATTATGCACCCCCAAATATCTTGATTCGCTTGTTGGAAGTGAGGCTGTTCATCAAGGTATTGTTTTGGAAACTCTCCCCCTCAAACCATGCAAACTGTCGCAACTAACCAATACTGATCTGGTCATTGTCATGGATCAAATTACCGATCCACATAATGTTGGTGCTATTATGCGCTCTGCAGTTGCATTGAAAGCTAAAGCACTTATTACAACTTGCCGTCACTCTCCCCACGAAAGCGGTGTTCTTGCGAAAGCGGCATCTGGAGCTCTGGAAATGATTCATTATATTACCGTACGAAACCTTGCTGAAGCTCTTCAAGAACTTCATCAAACAGGTTTTACAAGCTTTGGTCTCGATTCAGAAGGTGACCAACCTCTAGAAACAGCATTAACAGGGAATAAAATTGCTCTTGTTTTAGGAGCAGAAGGTAAAGGTTTACGTAAAAAAACACGCGAAACCGTTTGCGCTTTAACACGCCTTGACATGCCTGGAAATATTAAATCATTAAATGTTTCAAATGCAGCAACAATAGCTCTTTATGTGGCACATCAATATCTTAGATTCTAGTTTTTAATTTTTTGTGAAACATCAAAAAAACCAACCAACAAAAAACCCGCAAAAAACCCGCCAATATGAGCTTCCCATGCTATTGAGATGCCATTTTCTTCAAACAAAATAGAAGAAATACCTATGATCAAATCAGTCGTCAGCCATACACTCATATAAACAAGAACCCCCTTAGAACACAGAGCTTTTTTGACAGATAATAAAGATCCCAAAAGTTTTTCGTTCTGCACATTGACAGCTAGATTACCACTAGGAAAACCGTAACGTGCAATAGCCCCCATCATTCCAGATACGGCACCTGACGCCCCAATAAGTGATATGGTACTTTCTTGATGAAATGTAAAATAAGTCAAAACAGAAATAACTGCCGTTAACACCCAAAAAATTAAAAAACGTAAAACACCAAAATGCCTTGCTAAAGGGGAGCCGAAAACCAAAAGCCAAACCATATTAAGAGCAACATGTTTAAAACTACTATGCATAAATGAATAACTCACCATGGTATAACAAAATGCTACAGGATCCCTCTTAAACAATGCTGGTATAAATGAAAAAAACTCAAGGCTTTCAACATAAACCTGATGAGAAAAAAAATACTGAGAAATGCAATAAAGACAAAAACAAAATGCTATCAAAACAACTATAATAAATGGAACATTCAATAAGGGTTCTTTAGGTTGTTTCGGCAATCGGGAAACATCATTATGTTGGTGACTAGAAACTTTCATTGTATAAAATCTCGTATTTTTTAGAAAATGGGGTATTCTTTATACAAAATAAATATACCATTCCCAGTGATGCAGAATCTTCTCAACGCCTCTTCGAAGCCTTTTTTAAATTTTCAATAGCTCTACATGAAAACACGTGTATTTTATACAAAAGATTTTAAAAAGCATGGATATCAAGAATATGATTTACAAACTTAGCGGTATCCTGCTTACTTAAATGTGAAGTTACCATGCAATATACAAGAATTTACGAATAGACAAACTCACTTATGAGGTGGTGTATAATAAAAATATATAAACATTATTTTCTTACTAGAAATATATTGATTATTGCATTCTTTAACCAAGCTATACTTCGATTGATAAACTTTAAAGAATCTTAAATCTCAATTTTTCCATTAATATGTCCTGCATTGCTTCTACGCTTTGAACGAAAAACGACATCTCTATGAGAAAAAATACCAATACAGCGTTCTCTAGATATACTAATTGGTGTTTCATGATGAATTACTTACTTGATAGTCTGTTTCCTTCATACATGCAAAAGCGTCAGTTCATCTCTTTAACAAATATAAACAAGCCTTTCATTTCAACCTTTAACAGATATAATTCAAGAACTGTCTCTTATGAAGCACTGAAAAAATATGTTGATTCTAATGATGCATCTTTGAATTTAAACAGTTCATGACGGAATTTTTTATTCCTTTCTTAGACAGTCTTATTGATACATCCGCCACTTGTAACGTGCAAGAGAATAGTCCGGATTAATTCAATATAAAAAATTTAAATGAGGCAATCATAGGAATTTGAACCTTCCTATTAAGTTGCAAAATGATAAAGGACCATTATAAACCAATGAATTATAAATAGATAACACACTAATTATTGAAGAGGACGATCTTGAGAATTCTGTTTGCAATCTTTTAACCACACATCATAAATAGGATGCTCAACAGCGTTCAAACCAGGACTATCTGCAAACATCCATCCTGTAAAAATACGCCGTATTTTTTTATCTAATGTTACTTCATTGACTTCAATAAAACCAGTTGTACGCGTGGGTTCATCTTTAGAGCTCGTATAACACGCACGTGGTGTTACCTGTAATGCGCCGTACTGATAAATTTTACCAAGAGTAACTTCAAAACGTGTAGTCCGTCCCGTGATTTTGTCAAGACCTGCAAAAACAGCAATTCCATTGCTAATACGCTCAGCCCGCACCCCATTATTTAAGGATAAAAACACTAAAATTCCCATAAAAAAAATATAAAAAAAATGCCTCACCCCTAACAATAAAAAAAATTTCATCATATCAAAATCAATCGCACCTTAAAAAATAATTCTTTTCATAACATAGAGTCAAATAAGACAAAAATACACACGCACATTAAAACATGTTATTTTTTAGGTGACCACGCATCATAATCTTCATGCACACAAGAACGCTCTCCATTGGAGGTGATAGCCCCCTTTGGTCGATAGCCCTCACTTGTTCCTGTCATATTTGCAACATGAGGCTTTTCCCATTCATAAGGATGATAATCCTCTTGTGTTGGTGGACACTCACAGCGATGATGAATCCAGCCGTGCCAACCTGGTGGAATAGTAGAGGCCTCAGAATAGTCTTTATAGATAACCCAACGGTGCGGATAACCATCCTTATGAAGTCCTCCTTCATAATATATATTTCCAAATTGATCTTCCCCTATCCGCTTACCTTTGCGCCATGTGAAAAAACGCGTACCAATGGTATTGCCATTCCACCATGTGAAGATTTGCTTAAAAAAACGAGCCATCTGCTATTCCATTCATTTAGTGCGTTCATGAAATTAATCGTTGGAATAAAATTATTAACGATTGAAATTATCGAAAAAGTTACTAGTAAATTCAACTACAATTCCAATTGATAGGTTAACGTACTATCCTTTAATTTCAAGAAGATATCATATGTATGGCTTCTTCTCCACCCCATAAAATTTAATCTATGCCAAGTTTCATCTTAACCAATTCATTAACAGCTTGGGGATTTGCCTTACCACCTGTTGCTTTCATTACCTGTCCAACAAACCAACCAGCTAAAGCAGGTTTGTGCTTTGCTTGCGCAACTTTATCAGAATTATTGGCAACGATCTCATCAACAGCTCTTTCAATAGCCTTTGTATCCGTTACCTGCTTCATATTTCGTTCTTCTACAATTTGGCGTGCATCTCCCCCCTCATTCCAAATAATCTCAAAAAGATCTTTGGCAATTTTTCCAGAAATAACTCCTTCTTTTATAAGATCAATAATGCTTCCCAATTGATTTGGCGATACTGGTGACTCTTCAATCTCACGATTATCTTTATTTAAAGCCCCTAAAAGGTCGTTAATCACCCAATTGGCAACTATTTTTCCATCACGCCCACGCGCTACTTCTTCAAAATAATCAGCAATAGCCTTTTCTGTCACAAGAATGGAAGCATCATACACTGTCAATCCCATTTCTTTAACAAAACGTGCTTTTATAGCGTCAGGCAACTCTGGTAAGTCTGCTGCCAAAGCATCCACAAATGCTTGATCAAATTCTAACGGTAAAAGATCAGGATCAGGAAAATAACGATAGTCATGCGCTTCTTCCTTTGAGCGCATAGAGCGCGTTTCACCTTTAGCGGCATCAAAAAGCCGAGTCTCTTGATCTATGACGCCTCCATCTTCTAAAATTGCAATCTGACGACGCGCTTCATATTCAATTGCTTGACCAATAAAGCGAATAGAATTAACGTTTTTAATTTCACAGCGCGTTCCAAAATCTTCACCAGGACGACGAACAGATACATTGACATCTGCACGCATAGAACCTTCATCCATATTGCCATCGCAAGTGCCCAAATAACGAACAATCGTACGCAATTTTGTCATATAGGCTTTGGCTTCATCTGATGAGCGCATATCAGGCTTGGAAACAATTTCCATAAGAGCAACACCAGAACGATTCAGATCTACAAAAGACATTGTTGGATGTTGATCGTGCATCGATTTTCCAGCATCCTGTTCAAGATGCAACCTCTCAATTCCCACTTCAATATCCTCAAATTGTCCATTCGAATCCGGACCAACAGATATAATAATCTTTCCCTCTCCTACAATGGGATAGCGAAATTGAGAAATCTGATACCCCTGCGGTAAATCTGGATAAAAATAGTTTTTGCGATCAAAAACAGATTTTAAATTAATATGCGCCTTTAATCCTAACCCCATTCGAACCGCTTGACGAACACATTCTTGATTAAGAACAGGCAACATACCTGGCATGGCTGCATCAATAAGTGATACATGATTGTTCGGCTCTGCACCAAATTTGGTTGATGCTCCTGAAAAAAGTTTCGAATTTGATATGATTTGCGCATGAACTTCCATGCCAATGATGACTTCCCAATCACCTGTAACTCCAGAAATAAAACGCTTAGAATCAGGAGTACGCGTATCAATGATGCTCATTGCCAATCCACTACCAATATTTTAAAATTCACTCATGGCTTATCTAAAACCATTCTCTCAGTGCAATCCTAGGATATAAATCTTACAACACAAGCCCGATTTTATCGGGCTTGTGTTGTTTGCATAAATATTAAGCTTTTTTAGGAGCCTTTTTCTTAGCTGGTTTTTTCTCTGTAGACGTTTCTTTCACTGCAGACTTTTTCTTTGCCGGCTTTTCTTCAGGGACATCTGATTCGTCATATTCTTTCATCAACTCTTCAACCGTCACTTCTTTATCTGTGACTTTTATCTGTGCTAATAAATGATCAATGACCTTTTCTTCAAAAATCGGAGCACGTAGATTTTCAACAGCTTCCGGAGTCTTACGGAAAAAATCCATAATCTCTTTCTCTTGTCCAGGATACTGGCGAACCTGATCAAAAACGGCTGCTTTTAGCTCATCTTCACTAACTTTAACACCAACCTTCATTCCAATTTCAGAAAGCACCAAACCAAGACGAACACGACGCTGCGCAAGGACACGATATTCCTCCCGTGCCTTTTCTTCTGTAATACCTTCATCTTCAAAACTGCGCCCAGCCTTTTTCAAATCATCATTAACCTGAGCCCATATATTGTTAAACTCAACCTCTAAAAGTTCTTCAGGAATCTCAAAATTATAATCAGCATCTAAAGCATCAAGAATTTGACGCTTAACTTTTTGACGTGTCACTGAACCATATTGGCTTTCAATCTGCCCACGAACGACCTCACGTAAGCGATCTAGAGACTCTAAACCAACTTTTTGCGCTGCTTCATCATCAATTTTTAATTCATCTGGTTTAAAGACAGCTTTGACAGTAATGTCAAACTCTGCTTCCCGTCCCGCCAAATGTGCCGCACTGTAATTATCAGGAAATTTAACAAAAATCGTTTTTACATCCCCAGCTTTCACACCAACCAATTGCTCTTCAAAACCAGGAATAAATTGTTTTGACCCAAGAATCAGTTGTGCATCACTATCTGCCCCACCTTCAAATGGAACGCCTTCAAGCTTACCTTGATAATCTATAGTAATACGATCACCTTCTTCAGAATTCCCCTCTTTTAGGGAATAATTACGCGTAGAAGAAAGGACGCGATTGACTTGATCATCAATATCCTGTTCAGGAATAGTTGCAATTTCACGGATAACCTTAATATGTTCAAAATCTTTAATGTCAATTTTTGGTAAAACTTCATACTTTAAACTAAAAGTAAAATCAGCTTTGCCATCTAGAATTTTTTCATCTTCATCTATATCAATTTTTGGCTGCATCGCTGCACGTTCATTGCGGTCTGCTAAAATAGAACGGGGTGCATCACTGAGTATCTCATTGAGAATCTCAGCCATAAAGGATTTACCATACATTTTTCGCAAATGCCCACTAGGCACTTTACCGGGACGAAAACCATTAAGCTTGATTTTTCCCTTGGTATCATCCAATCGTTCATTCAACTTTTCTTCTAAATCTTTCGCTGGAACCACGATCTTAATTTCGCGCTTCAGTCCTTCATTAAGCGTCTCGGTAACCTGCATTAAACACCTTCATTTTTCTAAGGAGAGGGATCAACCCACTCTAATAATCATTACATTCTAACACTTCGAGTGTTACATTTACCATGAAGCGGAATTTCAGACACGTAGAAATCCGTAGCACTTAAGGGATTGCTTTGGTGCGGATGGAGGGACTCGAACCCCCACGGTCTCCCGCCAGAACCTAAATCTGGTGCGTCTACCAATTTCGCCACATCCGCTCAAACTTACAAGCTAATAACCTTATACAAGCGGCGTTTCTATACCATTAATTACAGAAAAAAAGCAAACAAATATATTAAAAAAAAACAAAATCTATGCTTTTCATACATAACTGCTTACGCTAAAAGTCAATTATGTTAAAGACATTTGATATCCCAATTCATATCATCGGTGGCGGTCTTGCGGGGTGTGAAGCAAGCTGGCAAATCGCTCAGTCAGGAATTTCTGTTGTTTTGCATGAAATGCGACCCGAAAAAAAATCAGATGCCCATAAAACCGATAAATTGGCAGAACTGGTTTGTTCAAATTCGTTTCGTTGCGATGATTCATTAACCAATGCCGTAGGGCTTTTACATGCTGAAATGCGATTAGCAAAATCGTTAATTATGAAAGCTGCTGATGCCAACAAAGTTCCCGCAGGTAGTGCTCTTGCTGTTGACCGTGATGGATTTTCAAAAACCGTTACGACAGCACTTGAAAATCACCCTCTTATAACAATCAAACGTGAAGAAGTTCAAGAAATTCCTAAAGCTTGGAAACATGTTGTCATTGCAACAGGCCCCCTTACATCGCCTGCACTTGCTCAAAAATTACAAGCAATAACCGGTATAAAAGCTCTTTCTTTTTTTGATGCAATTGCGCCTATTATCCATACCGACAGTATTGATATCAACATTTGTTGGTATCAGTCTCGCTATGATAAAATTGGTCCTGAGGGAACAGGAAAAGATTATCTTAATTGTCCCCTCAACAAAGAACAATATGAAACATTCGTTGAAGAGTTAAAAAATGCTGAAAAAACAGAGTTTCGTGACTTTGAAAAAACGCCCTATTTTGATGGATGCCTCCCCATTGAAATTATGGCTGAGCGCGGACTTGAAACGTTAAGACATGGTCCTATGAAACCTATGGGCTTAACTAATGCCCATAACCCTACAGTTAAACCCTATGCTGTCGTTCAATTACGCCAAGATAATAAACTTGGAACGCTTTATAATATGGTCGGCTTTCAAACAAAACTGAAATATGGTGAACAAATTCGTATTTTTAGAATGATTCCAGGTCTTGAAAAAGCAGAGTTTGCGCGTCTTGGTGGTCTTCACCGCAATACCTACCTCAACTCGCCAATTATTCTTGATCAAACCCTTCGTTTAAAACAAAAAAAACAACTACGCTTTGCAGGGCAAATTACCGGATGTGAAGGTTATGTAGAATCAGCGGCAATAGGGCTTCTTGCTGGACGTTTTGCTGCTGCCGAATATCATCATATTTCCCCTTGCCTACCCCCACAAACTACAGCATTCGGAGCCCTTTTGAATCATATTACAGGGGGACACATCATAGATGAAAAAGCAGAAACACAATCTTTTCAGCCAATGAATATCAATTTCGGACTCTTTCCGCCTATTGCTTCTATTAAACATTCAGGAAAACGCTTACCAAGTAAAGAAAAAAAATTAGTAAAAAAACAAGCCATAACAGCGAGAGCTCTCAATGATTGTACTCAGTGGTTAGCAAATAAAGAATCAAAGAGCTCCTGTTTATAAAAAACACACGATTCGCCTCTCTCCTACTGAATAGATCTTTATGACTCTCGTGAAAAAATCATTCTAAAGCCTTTTAAAGACTGTCTCCCCCAATCAATAAATACTACCCTACGTTTCATCATTTATTCAATTATGTAGATGCTGTAAAATAACTTTTGGCTATAAAAAACTTTACCGCTATCAACAATTTAATATGATTTAATGACTAAATACAAAATAATTATATAAATATATTATGAATAATCAAAATAAATAAATGGAAAATACACAAGTAATACTGTACTATCTTTATTAATAGTTTTTATATTACGTAATGTATATTATTTTATAAGAGTAATTTTTCTGTTTTGTAACTTCCTCCCTCAAAATTTGTGATGTTCTCTCATTTTAACTCTTGTATGATGAAGGAAAAATACTCGCTTGCATATCACAAGTGAAATAAAGATATGGAAAAAATATTTGTAGGATAGAGCTGGAGCTATCTCTCCCCTCTCAAATGCCAAGAAAAATCCCAATATTAAAAACCAAATCTGAATATCATAAGATTCTTTCATTTAAGACTCTCTAATAAATCAATAAAAATTATCCTCTTGGTGCGTCACAAGAAAGGTTGGCGTATAAGAGTAAAAGAATAAAACTATCCCTTATGCACTCGTCTCAGATATCTGGGGCTAGTCGCAACATTATAGGAACTGAGAAAAATAGATAGCACGGTGGCACCAACATGCGCTTTTATTAAGCGTAAATGGTGATATATAATAACTTTTATGGACTTTACAGAGTTTTCCGCTTCATATTATTTACGGATCTTGTTTTGAAATAAATACCGTAACACTTCAGCGTAATAAAAGTTAATATTACATTTTATAAGCCATACCCGCGCTCAATTAATACAGTGCAATATTTTATTGAAAAGACTAAAACAATATATTTCCACCAATACATGAAAATAAAAAATATCGCAAGGATCTCAAAGTTTTATGTGAAAAACAAGCATAACACATGTGTTAAAAAAAAACCCGCTTATAAATAAATCGGGTTTTTTTAATGTAGCTTAAATTATTTTTTATTAACTGCTTCTTTAAGGCTTTTTCCTGCAGAAAATTTGGGTACAGAACGTGCTGGAATATCGATTTCAGCACCAGTTGAAGGATTACGCCCCTTTGTTGCAGCACGATGAGAAACTTCAAAAGTGCCAAAACCTGGAAGACGAACATCTCCCCCTGAAGCCAAAGCTTCTGTTACAGAAGCCATAAAAGCATCAACAACAGCACCAGCTTGCGCTTTCGAAACACCTGCCTTTTCAGCAACGGAGCTAACGAATTCACTTTTATTCATAAAATATTTCCTTTCCCTATATTACCTGAACATGACTTAATCATGTTTGGTCAGTTTATTGAAAAGTACAGCAAACAGAAGTCTTATTTTTATCCAAAACATTGTTTTTTTAGCAATAATCACAGTTATTCACGGAATTTTTCACTTTTTCCAACAAAAAACAGAATAATAACCTCAACAACACCTTCTACCACCTAAAAAATGCCGTTATAAATGAGATAAGTGAATCAGTGCGCAATCTGTATTCCTTCACTATCACTGCTCTCTGACCGGATTGGCACAGCCCCTGTAGAGGGTTCTTTCCATTCAATAGTGTCTGGAAAACGAACCAAAGCGTGTTTCAAAACTTCACTCACATGATTTACCGGAATAATTTCCATATTATTTTTGACATCATCAGGAATATCAACCAAATCTTTTGCATTTTCTTCAGGAATAAGTACTTTTTTTATCCCTCCTCGAAGAGCTGCTAAGAGTTTTTCTTTTAATCCACCAATGGGTAAAACGCGTCCACGTAAAGTAATTTCACCAGTCATTGCAATATCTTTATGCACAGCTACTCCTGTAAGAACCGAAACAATTGCTGTCACCATTGCAATCCCAGCCGATGGGCCATCTTTTGGTGTCGCACCCTCTGGAACATGAACATGGATATCGCGTTTTTCAAAAAGTGGAGGTTCAATACCAAAATCAACAGCACGAGAACGTACATAAGATGCTGCCGCTGAAATGGACTCTTTCATAATATCACGTAAATTTCCAGTTACAGTCATCTTCCCTTTGCCGGGCATCATAACTCCTTCAATGGTCAATAACTCTCCACCGACTTCTGTCCACGCAAGACCTGTTACAACACCAATTTGATTTTCTCCTTCAATCTGATTGTAATGATAACGTTTAACACCCAAGAAATCATGAATATTACTTTCTGTAACTTTTACAGATTTTTGATGTGTTTTGAGAATTTTTGTAACGGATTTGCGGGAAATTTTCATGAGTTCACGTTCAAGGTTACGAACGCCTGCCTCACGTGTATAAAACTGAATAATTGACCTTAGTGCTCCATCAGAAATACTGAGTTCTTTTTTAGATAAACAGTGATCTTTTAGTGCCTTTGGTAAAAGATGCTGTTTAACAATTTCCATTTTCTCACATTCAGTATAACCAGCGATACGAATAATTTCCATACGATCCATTAACGGACCTGGAATATTAAGCGTATTGGCAGTTGTGATAAACATGACATCAGAAAGATCATATTCAACTTCCAAATAGTGATCAATGAATGTACCATTTTGTTCAGGATCAAGAACTTCTAATAAAGCGGATGAAGGATCACCACGAAAATCTTGGCCCATTTTATCAATTTCATCAAGCAAGAAAAGCGGATTAGATTTTTTTGCTTTTTTCATAGACTGAATAATTTTTCCAGGCATCGAGCCAATATATGTTCGGCGATGTCCACGAATTTCTGCTTCATCTCGGACACCTCCCAATGAGATACGAACATACTCACGTCCCGTTGCCTTTGCAATAGAGCGCGCTAATGATGTTTTCCCTACACCTGGAGGACCTAACAAACAAATAATGGGACCTTTTATCTTTGACGCGCGACTTTGTACGGCCAAATATTCAATAATTCGCTCCTTAACTTTTTCAAGACCAAAATGTTCATTATTCATGACCTTTTCAGCAAAATCTAAATTGTTTTTAATCTTAGATTTTTTACCCCAAGGCATTGCTAATAACCAATCAAGATAGTTACGTACAACTGTCGCTTCTGCAGACATAGGAGACATATTCCGTAATTTTCTCAATTCTGCTCCAGCTTTCTCCTGTGCTTCCTTGGATAGTTTTGTATTCTTGATACGTTCTTCTAATTCAGAGAGTTCATCTCGGCTATCATCACCTGCTCCTAACTCTTTTTGAATAGCCTTCATCTGCTCATTGAGATAATATTCTCGTTGGTTTTTTTCCATTTGCCGTTTAACATGCGAACGAATACGTTTTTCAACCTGCAAAACAGAAATTTCTCCTTCCATGAAGGACAAAACACGTTCAAGACGGGACCGCACAGGTAAGAGCTCTAATATTTCCTGTTTTTCTGCAAGTTTAATCATCAAATGAGAAGCAATCGTATCGGCAAGCTTAGAAGGATTATCAAGCTGGCCAATCGCATTCACAACTTCAGGAGAGATTTTTTTATTAAGCTTTACATAGTTTTCAAAATAAGCAATCACTGACCTTGAAAGAGCTTCAATCTCAACATCACTCTCTCTAGGTTCTTCTGTAACAGTTGCAAAAGCCTGATGATAACCTTCACTTAAAGCAAATTGACTAATTTTTGCACGTGCAGTTCCTTCGACTAAAACCTTTACAGTACCATCAGGAAGCTTTAAAAGTTGAAGAATATTAGCAAATGTACCAATATGATAAATATCCTCTGATTTTGGATCGTCATCAGAAGCATTTTTTTGTGTCACCAATAGTATTTGCTTATCAACCGCCATCGTTTCTTCAAGAGCACGAATTGATTTTTCGCGGCCCACAAAAAGTGGAACAATCATATGGGGGAAGACAACAATATCACGAAGAGGTAAAACAGCATAAACCCCATCTCTTACTTCATCTGTCTTTTCATCAATATATTGCATAACTCTCCTTTCTGGAGCCTATGAGCTATCTACAACAATTAGCCCACCTTTAGAAAATCTCAGCTCTTCACTGTACATGAAGTGGTAATTACTCATACATAAATCAAGCATTATAATGATATTATTAGAAACACCTATCAAATACCGTTCATTACCACCTTTTATATTGGCATCGCACAATGTCATGCTGATACATTTTCTTTATCTTCTGCACGTTCTGAGTAAATATAAAGAGGACGCGCTTTACCATCAACGACATCACTCGAAATAACCACTTTTTGAACGCCTTCAAGAGCCGGTAGCTCAAACATCGTCTCAAGAAGGATCTTCTCCATAATAGAACGTAAACCACGAGCACCAGTTTTACGTTCAATTGCTTTCTTTGCAATAACACGTAAAGCATCTTCATGAAATGCTAACTCGACATTCTCCATTTCAAAAAGACGCTGATATTGCTTTACTAACGCATTTTTAGGTTGGGATAAAATTTGCATGAGGGCGTTAACATCTAAATCCTCTAAGGTAGCGACTATAGGAAGGCGCCCAATAAATTCTGGTATTAAACCAAATTTAATAAGATCTTCAGGCTCTAAATCACGAAAAATTTCACCGACACAACGCTCATCCGGAGCCTTAACAGTCGCAGAAAAACCAATAGAAGTTTTTTCACCACGCCCTGAAATAATCCGTTCTAAACCTGCAAAAGCTCCCCCACAAATGAATAAGATGTTTGTGGTGTCAACCTGAAGAAACTCTTGTTGCGGATGCTTACGTCCACCTTGAGGAGGAACAGAAGCAATCGTTCCTTCCATAATTTTTAATAACGCTTGCTGAACTCCTTCCCCCGAAACATCTCTTGTAATAGAAGGATTGTCTGCTTTACGAGAAATCTTATCAACCTCATCAATATAAACAATACCACGCTGCGCACGTTCAACATTATAATCTGCTGCTTGAAGAAGCTTCAAAATAATATTTTCAACATCTTCTCCCACATAACCCGCTTCAGTCAAAGTGGTCGCATCCGCCATCGTAAAAGGCACATCAATAATACGTGCTAATGTTTGTGCAAGATAAGTTTTACCACAACCCGTTGGACCAACAAGAAGAATATTTGATTTAGCCAACTCAATATCATTGCTTTTAGACTGATGCGCCAACCGTTTATAATGATTATGAACAGCAACAGAAAGAACACGCTTTGCATGCTGCTGACCAATAACATAGTCATCAAGAACTGTTATAATTTCCTGTGGCGTAGGAACACCATCACGCACCTTAACCCCAGAAGACTTATTTTCTTCCCGAATAATATCCATGCAAAGCTCTACACATTCATCACAGATAAATACAGTAGGCCCCGCAATGAGCTTACGCACCTCATGCTGACTCTTGCCGCAGAACGAGCAATAGAGAGTATTTTTTGATTCGTTCCCGCTATTGCTAATTTTGCTCATTTTTCTTTCCTTTCACCACAATATATGAACACTTTGCCTTTTCAAAGGAAGCCTTTCATCATGAAAACTAAAAGACATATAGAAAACCATGCATGTCTCAATACTTTTAGGTGTTTCTCTTATTTTGCGATATTTTTTATAAAACTCTTTGATTTAAAGTAGCTGTTTTTTCTATAAAAATTCTTAATCTTTTTCTTCTTTTTCAGTTTCTGCACGGTATTGTATAACATCATCAACTAAGCCAAACGCTTTGGCTTCTTCTGCTGTCATAAAATGATCGCGATCGAGAGTTCTCTCTATAACCTCATAATCTTGACTCGTATGTTGAACATAAATTTCATTTAAACGCCGTTTCATCTTTATAATATCTTGCGCATGTCGCTCAATATCTGAAGCTTGACCTTGAAAACCACCAGATGGTTGATGCACCATAATACGTGCGTTTGGCAATGTAAAACGATGACCTTTTGCTCCAGCCGTTAACAATAAAGACCCCATAGATGCCGCTTGCCCCATGCAAAGCGTAGAAACAGGAGGGCGAATAAACTGCATAGTATCATAAATAGCCATACCAGATGTTACGACTCCACCTGGAGAATTAATATAAAGACTAATTTCTTTTTTAGGATTTTCCGCTTCCAAGAAAAGCAATTGTGCACAAACAAGCATTGCCATACCATCTTCAACAGGACCATTAATAAAAATAATCCGCTCCTTTAAAAGACGGGAAAAAATATCATAGGCCCGCTCACCACGATTGGTTTGTTCAATAACCATAGGAACAAGGCTTAATGCTGTTTTCATTGGATCACTCATATTTTTACTTTCCGTTCATATAACAACCGCTCTTTACACATTCAATGTTTTTATCCATATGTTAACATTACTCTCTTGTGCAAGCTACAATCAAGAGATTGTATAAGATAGATTAAAATCTCAATAGTTAAAATAGCAATAATAACTCTACCTAAACAAATGATGAACATCCGGAATGCGAGATACCGCCCAATGGTAAAAACTTCCTTCCTGAGGTCTTTTCGTAGTCTTTGTCTTTCTGTGAATATGAAAGCCTATCAAGCGTGAATCTGTAAGCGGCTTTACACCAAAAGCTGGTTCAAAAATACGTTCAGTTTTTCGCCCAGTCCAATAATAAAAAGTTTCCTTTTCCTTTGCTTCATGAAAGAAACCATATCGTTTTGCTAATCGTGAAATACCATCATTGCCAAATATTGTAACGCCAAGATTTCCCGGTAAAATCGGCATTTTTTTCCTCTTTAACCAGAACGGTCTCCAAACACGACGCTTAAACCCAAGCCAATGAGGAATAATTTCTGTGCCAGCCCAATAATCCTCAAATACTTTTATAATAGGGTTATTGGGCGGAAAATAAAGTGCAGAAACGCCTACTCTTGTATTATTTTCTCTTGCCAACCAAACCTTATCCGCATCTGGATGAAATTGTTTAACAAGGTAAACATCTGTATCTAACCAAACACCTTGTTGATATTTCATCAGCATAACACGAAAAAATCCGAGAACTGAACAATTGTACACCCTAGTTTATCATCAGAAAAATCGGGATCAAGGCGATAAATTGCTGAGCGTGGTAAAATTGATTCGGCTTCATGCAGCTCAACACCAGCAGGGAGATTATCTATTTTTTTATCATAACTAAAAAGCTTAACGCGCTGTCCAGTTTTAACCATTGAGGACAAACAAAGCCTATCCACCAATCTTAATTGTCCACTATACCAAAAAGTACAAATATCCATAGATAATATATCAAAAATATTCTAAACTTACGCGAAAGAGTTGTTCAACATCACGAACCCTATCAGCAAGAGCAAAAATCACTATTCTATCACCAGACAAAATACGCGTATCTGCCGAAAGCTGTATTATTGTCTTATTGCGATAAATTGCACCAATTCTCAAACCATCTGATAAATTGAGCTCTGATAATGACTTACCAACCAATGAAGATGTTTGCATCACTTCAGCTTCAATAATTTCTGCTCGGCCATTAAAAACTGAATGAACAGAACGAATACGCCCACGGCGCATTTGTTGCAAAATTCTCGATATTGTAACACTATGGGGATTAAGATATGCATCCACACCAACAGCACGACTAAATTCTTGATAGGCAACATTATTAATCAATACCATATTGGCTTTGCAGCCCAATCTTTTAGCAATAATAGCGCTTAAGAGATTAACCTGATCTTGATTGGTCAATGTAATCATTAAATCGGACTGATCAATTCCCGCATCTTGAAGAATCACTGGATCTAACACGTTACCGTATAAAACTGTTGTTTTTTCAAGCTGATCAGCAATTGTGAGGGCTCTTTCTCTATGCGCTTCTATAATCTTCAATTTTAATTTATGGAAACGCTTTTCAATAGCCTGTGCAACATAAAGGCCAATGTGACCACCCCCTGCAATAATCATGCGGTGGGCATCTTGTTCTTTATGACCAAAAAGCCCAACAGCACGACGCATCTGTTCACGAGAAACAACAAGATAGGTTATATCACCAACGCGTAATTGCGTTTCTGAATGTGCAACCAATAATTCCGCGCCACGTTTAATAGCAGTAACCGTCGTATGAAGATCTGGAAAAAGCTCTGTTAATTGACGCAAAGGTGTATTAATAACTGGACAATCTTCCATGCATTCCAAAGCTAGTGCCACAATATCATCATTACAAAAATAAAGAACATCTATTGCACCAGGTAAAGCAATACGGCGCAAAACCATTTCCCCAACTTCAACTTCTGGCGAAATAACCACATCAATGGGAATATTCTCTCTGGAAAAAAGCGTCTTATAACGTGGTTCTAAATAAGATTGTGAGCGAATACGAGCAATTTTTGTGGGCACATTAAATAATGAATGTGCTACTTGGCAAGCTACCATATTAACTTCATCAAACAAAGTGACAGCAATCAACATATCAGCTTTGTCTGCATCTGCAGCCAAAAGAACTTCAGGCCGTGAACCGTGACCAACAAAACCTCTCACATCCAATGTATCGCGAATCTTTTCAATTAATCTCGTTTCAATATCAATAACAGTAACATCGTGATTTTCAGCAGCAAGACGCTCTGCTATCCCATAACCAACCTGTCCTGCTCCACAAATAATAATACGCATCGCTTTAAGAAACTCCAAGCGCTTTAAGTTTACGGTGCAAAGCTGAACGCTCCATGCCTATAAATTCAGCAGTACGTGATATATTTCCACCCAAACGCCCAATCTGCGCCACTAAATATCTCTTTTCAAATAATTCTCGAGCTTCACGTAACGGCAAATCCATTATACTTTCATCTGAATCCATTTGAAGACGTGGCAAAGAATCACTTACTTCACTGGGAAGAAAGTCCGCTGTTATAGGACCATCACCATCCCGCACAAGAATAAGAAGACGCTCAATATTATTACGTAATTGCCGCACATTACCCGGCCAAGCGTGCGTTTGCAAAATAGCAATCACATCATCACTGATTGCACGCGGTTTAATCCCAACCTGCTGTGATATTGTTTTTACAAAATGATGTACAAGTTCTGGAATATCTTCACGACGCGCTGAAAGGGGCGGAACAACAATAGGAACAACGGAAAGACGGTGAAAAAGATCCTCCCTAAAGCGCCCATCAGAAATGAGGTTTTCAAGATTTTGCGCTGTCGAAGAAATGATACGGACATCCACCTTAACACGTTTTGTGCCGCCAATTCTCTCAAATGTTTGCCCCGTTAAAACTCGAAGAATCTTCCCTTGAGTCTCACGCGGCATGTCAGCAATTTCATCAAGATATAAGATACCGCCATGAGCTTCCTCTAAGGCACCAATTTTACGCTCTCTTCCCTCCATTTCGCTGCCAAACAGCTCTATTTCCATTCTTTCCGGAGTAATCGTTGCAGCATTTATTGTAACAAATGGCCCATTCGAACGCGTTGAGAGCGCATGAATAGTTCGTGCAACAGTCTCTTTTCCTGCCCCTGAAGGACCTGTTATCATGATGCGACTATTGGTTGGTGCTACTTTTTCTATGATTTGACGCAAATTTTTTATAACTGTCGATTTTCCGAGCAACTCTAATGTCTCGTTCGAACGCTTTCGCAATTCTAAAAGCTCACGTTTTAAATTTGAATTTTCAAGTGTTCTCTCTGTAACCAATACAAGTCTATCAGCTTTAAAAGGTTTTTCAATGAAATCATATGCTCCTCGCTTTATAGCGGAAACAGCCGTCTCAATATTACCATGACCAGAGATCATAACGACCGGAAGAGCCGGATATTGTGTTTTAATTTCATCAAGCAGTGCTAAACCATCGAGACGACTACCCTGTAGCCAAATATCCAAAAAAATGAGCTTTGGAATACGCTCACTAATTTGAGCCAATGCTTCATCAGAGTTACAAGCAACACGCGTTTCATAACCTTCATCATCTAAAATACCAGCAACAAGCTCACGAATATCTGCTTCATCATCAACAATCAAGATATCTGATACCATACTATTCCCCTATCTTATGATTTATGGCTTGTATAATATTACCCTGCTTACCCCCATCCGCTGGAAATATCAAACGGATCATCGCACCACGACCTTCATAAAAACTCTCCGGTGCATCATGAAGCTCCATGAAACCACCGTGATCTTCAATAACTTTGCGCACAATAGCTAACCCCAGCCCTGTTCCTTTTTCCCGCGTTGTTATATAGGGTTCTAATAACTTTTGTCTTTGCTCTTTAGGAAGTCCTTTCCCGTTATCAACAACATCCACAACCACCCATTCTTCCTGACGATAAGAACGGATAAGAATATGACCGTGAATATTTTCCTCTCGCATAACTGAATCTATGGATTCGCTCGCGTTTTTGATAACATTGCAAAAAGCCTGTACAATGAGACGGTTATCAAATGCACCCATAAGTGGTAGAGTTCCTAAATCTTGCTCAAAATGAATATCATGTCGCGTCACTTCTATCAAGAAACATGCTTCGCGCAACAATTCTCGTATATCTAAAATATGCATTTTTGGTTTGGGCATACGTGCAAAAGAGGAAAACTCATCAACCATACGCCCAATATCTCCAACCTGCCGAATAATTGTGTCAATACACCGGTCAAAGACCTCTCTATCTTGTGTAATAGCTTTGTTATAACGTTTACGAATGCGTTCAGCGGATAACTGAATAGGTGTAAGAGGATTTTTAATTTCGTGTGCAATACGCCGCGCAATATCCGCCCACGCCGCTGTACGTTGCGCTGCAACAAGGTCTGTAATATCATCAATTGTTAGAACCCAAGATTGCCCTTGTCCATCATCCTCCTCCATCGTAACTTGGACATTACAGACACGCTCTTTTCCTGCAACGTTTAAAGTGACCTGCTCACGATGGTTTTTACGATCCAATGAACGCACAAACTGAAAAACCTGCCAAATTTCAGCGCTTAAAGATAAAAGACTTTTTCCAACAACGTGCTCTGAGCGAATATCAAACATCGCTTCAATAGACCGATTGATAATGGTGATATCACCATTATCATCTATACCGGCTACTCCCGCTGTTACACCCGATAACACAGCTTCAGAAAAACGCCGTCTTTCATCAATTTGATCACGCACTGCAATCAATTCATTACGCCGACTTTTCAATTCACTGACCATGTAATTAAAAGTTTTGGATAATTGCCCAATATCTCCATCTTTTGCTCGTACTGGCACGAAAATTTCCATATTTCCAGAAGCAACATCATCGGCAGCACTAATGAGAAGACGAATAGGACGTACTAAGCGATCAGCAACAGCAATAGCAGCCCAAATGGCTGATAAGAATAAACTAAAAAAAAGACACAAATAAAGCATACCAAATGCAATCTGTGTCAGCAGGCGATTTTCATTTAAATCACGATAACGATCTGTATTAACTTCTGTCAAACGCAAAGCAGATAAAACACCTTTATCAACGTCACGCACCAAATATAAAAATGTGTTTGGAATATTGGTAAATTTTAAAATAATACCAAAATAATCATGAACGCCTGGTTGAAAAGAAAAAGGTCTCGCACTAGTTGCACGTTCAATAAGATGAGAAGGAGGAATTGGCAGTTTATCTTCATCACCAAGAGCACTCGATACAAAAATAGCTCCGCTAGAACTTAACAAAAATGCACCACGCAAATTGCGTCCTAGAGCATGACGCGTCAATTGCATCCTATATTCAGCTGGATTACGTTCTAAGAGTTTTTTGTTATCAAGTGCAAATGCCATCGCGTAGGATAAATTTTTTAAATTTTGAAGCATTTCATCTGCATAAGCATTTGCTAAATCAATAGAAGAGCCCACAATTTGCCGCGTTGTTGTATCAAACCATCGATCAAGTCCCAAATTTAGTGCTGGACCCGATACAAGAGCTACAGCAACAGCTGGCATTGTCGCAACAAGTGCAAACAATGAAATAAGGCGCACATGAAGACGCGATCCTGCACGCCTTGAACGCCAAGCACGAATGATCGGTATCATCTCATAAAAAACGATGACAATAAGCCCTAAAACCCAAAAACTATTAATTCCTATAAGAATAAGGGTTACTGTTCTACTGGGAACAACAGGAGTTAATCCAATAAGAATAATAAATGAAACAGAGGCCGTAAGTAAAGCCAATACAATAATTGTAATCCCTAAAAAAATATATACCTTACTTAAACGATACAACTCATCGTTATAAGTATTTTTATCTATGTCTTGAAGATTCGTCACAGATGTTATATTCGTCATGAGCTTACATACCCTTATCCCATTATTCTCATATAACCTTTTGTAGCAAAAATTGACAATACTAATACTACATTTAAAATAGAGCAAATATAGTCAACGAGAAAAAACTTCTACATTTTGCAAAATATCTTTAAAATAGACTGTGTTCGACGATACTTTACGAAGGAAATGAGATGCGATTAACAAAACAAACAAATTATGCTCTTCGAATGCTCATGTATTGTGCAGATAATCAGGGAACTCTCAGTCGTGTTCCAGAAATCGCTAAAGCATATGCCGTTTCAGAGCTTTTTTTATTTAAAATCCTTCAGCTGCTTGTTCAAGCAGGTTTTATACAAACAGTGCGTGGACGCAATGGTGGAGTTAGATTGGCTAAACCCGCAGCAGAGATTTCAGTCGCGGATGTTGTGAAAGTAACAGAAGACAACTTTTCCCTCGCAGAATGCTTCGATACTGCAGAACCAACTTGCCCCTTGTTTGATTTTTGTGGTTTAAATACCGCACTTCAAAAAGCATTAAATGCTTTTTTTGAGGTATTATCCGTGATATCCCTTGCTGATCTACAACAACCATCCTTTCAAAATCATTTTAAAATTAATGACAAAAAAGCAAACTAAGATTATAATACAAGGAGATTAAGTATTTCTATTGCAGCAATAATATTAGCCGCTGGACGGGGTGAAAGAGCAGGATCTCCCCATAAAATTCCAAAACAATATCGGCTTCTAGGACAAAAGCCAATTATTTATCATACCGTGCATTGTTTTTTGCAGCATCCAGCTATCACAACAATTATTCTTGTTATTCATCCAGAAGATCGTCAAATCTGTGAACAAGCTATTGACGATTTTAAAGAGCGCCTTATTATCGTTGAAGGAGGCAATACACGTCAAATCTCTACCTTATATGGACTTCAGGCACTCAAAAAATTTGCCCCCCAATATGTGCATATTCATGATGGTGCACGCCCTTTTATCGAAAACAAGCTTCTTAATAACATTCACAACACTATCACGCCTCAAGAAGGTGTTCTTCCTGTTCTGCCCATCTCTGATACCCTTAAACGTATAAATAATCAGCATATTTTAGAAACAATTCCCCGTACCCATCTTTATAGTGCACAAACTCCACAGTGTTTTCCCTTTGAACATATCTTAGCGGCCCATAAACAAGCAAAACAAGCTTGCAAACAAGAATTCACTGACGATTCTGCAATTGCCGAATGGTTTGGAATTCCTATGCGTGCCATTCCTGGGGATCCTAACAACATAAAAATTACATGGCATGAAGATTTTAATACTGCACATTTATATCTCCAAAAGAAAATGCAAATGTTTCCTGATATCCGCACCGGCAATGGTTATGATGTTCACTCTTTCGAGGATGGTGATTTTCTTATTTTATGTGGTATAAAAATCCCTTTTCATAAAAAATTAAATGGACACTCCGATGCGGATGTTGCTCTTCATGCGCTAACAGATGCCCTGCTCGCTACGCGAGGTGCTGGAGATATTGGCACACATTTCCCTCCCTCTGATCCTCAATGGAAAAATGTATCATCAGAAATTTTTCTCCGTCATGCTCTTGATATTATTAAACAAGCAGGTGGACGTATTGCCAATGTTGATATCACAATTATCGCTGAAAATCCTAAAATTGGTCCCTATCGTCATGCCATGACAGAAAATCTTATGACAATACTTTCAATGACACCTGATCGAATCTCTATCAAAGCAACAACAAATGAAAGGCTTGGATTTATTGGTCGTGGTGAAGGAATTGCTGCTCTTGCAACAGCGAGCGTTCTTTATTCAGGAGAACTTCCCCAATGACATATCTTTGTGAAAAACAAGCACATGAAGTCCTTAATACCTTTCGCCAAAAAGGTTTGCTGTTAACAACTGTAGAGTCTTGTACAGGGGGACTCATTGCTGCATGCCTCACAAATATAGCAGGATCATCAGATGTTCTCGATTGTGGATTTGTTGTTTATTCAAATGAATCTAAAACACGCCTTGTTGGCGTTTGTGCTGAACTTATAAAAACCTATGGTGCCGTTTCAAAAGAAGTTGCTCTTGCAATGGCTGAGGGTGGATTAAAACATTCACAAGCTGACATTGCAGTTTCTGTAACAGGAATTGCTGGTCCAGGAGGTGCAAGTCTTGATAAACCTGTAGGACTTGTGCATTGCGCAGTAGCTTATAAAAACCACTCCCCCCTGCACAAAGAAATGCACTTTGCTCATCTTAATCGCAATGCTATCCGCCATGCAACTGTTGAAAATGCTTTTAAAATGATTCTGGAATTGCTTCACTGAATTCCCCATACTAATTTCAAAATTCTTTATTCCCCATCGAGTCTATAATCGTCAACATCTTGAAAAAATTTTATTGTATCACAACTTGAAAATGAACGATCTGACTAGCGTAAAATTATCTCACTTTAGTCCTGTGTAGGTTGAATTAATCAAATTTATTCACTTACACGCCACAAGAGAAAAAACTGTATAAATAAAATGATTAATGAAAGGAAAACTTGTACCTCTCTCTCAAGTGCTAAGAGCTGGTACAACATCTTGAGAGATGGCAAATAAATGATACAGGAGAACTTCTTCATAAGTGTACAGATGTAGATTTTATATACTTTTACGAGAATCTATACTATTTATTATGAGCACTATTATGAAATGGGTATGACGCAAGCATGTTCTATTTGGGCGTTTTGTTTAACGAGTGTGCATCTATTAAAAAAGAGAGAAACAAAAGCATGAAGCTGTGCATCATCTTCATCATTTAAAATGATATTCCCTCAATATGCTTTTGAAAGCTGAATTAAAAACAAATAGTAAAGATGGAAACCGGTTTTCACCTTCACGCTGTTTAAGCAATACGTATTGTTAAAAAATAACAGAATAGACTATGTTACCGTAGAGCCATAAATCTGATGCGCACGCTTCTCAAAAGCCTCGGTAAATTTACGAAACGCAATATCAAACATTGAGCCCATCACTAATCCAAGCGTTTTACTTTTAAATTCATAATCAATAAAAAACTCTACATTACATGCATTGGTATTTTCAATATCATGAAAGGCCCAACGATTTTCAAGATATTTGAATGGACCATCAATATATTTAACTTCTATAAGACTTTTTTCCGGCTGAAGAAATACTTGAGTCGTAAAAGTTTCACGAATAATCTTATAGCCAACGGTCATATCCGCAAGAAGCAATATTTTTTTTCCATATTCTTTTCGAGAACGTATTATTAAAGACTCACACATTGGTAAAAATTCAGGATAACGCTCAATATCTGAAATCAGATCAAACATTTCACTGGCACTATGGGTGATCTGCCGATGTATTGTAAAAATCGGCATAATTATCTCTGTAAGGAAAATTTTTCATCACGCGCTTTTTGCAAAATGGCAAAATCATCTCCAGCATGATGAGATGAACGCGTTAGAGGATTGGAGGCCATATGTAAAAATCCTTTTACTTTACCAATCTTGGCAAAAGACTCAAATTCTTCAGGAGGCACAAAACGAACAACTGGATGATGTTTTCGTGTAGGCTGCAAATATTGTCCAATTGTCATAAAGTCAACATCAGCAGCGCGCAAATCATCCATCAATTGCAAAACTTCATTTCGCTCCTCCCCGAGGCCAACCATAATTCCCGATTTTGTAAAAATTGTTGGATCAAGTTCTTTAACACGTTGTAACAAACGAATTGAATGAAAATAACGTGCCCCTGGACGCACCTTCAAATATTTAGAAGGAACTGTTTCTAAGTTATGATTAAAAACATCAGGCTTAGCAGCAACAACAACTTCTAAAGCGCCATCCTTATGACGAAAATCAGGTGTAAGAACTTCAATTGTTGTTTTAGGAGTTTTTTGACGAATCGCATAAATAACTTTTGCAAAATGCTCAGCACCACCATCAGCAAGATCATCACGATCAACAGATGTAATGACAACATGTTTTAATTCCATCCTTGCAACAGCATCAGCGACACGTTCTGGCTCATTATCATCAACGGCAAGTGGAATACCTGTTGCAACGTTACAAAAAGCACAAGCACGCGTACATATTTCACCTAAAATCATAAAGCTAGCATGCCTCTGGCTCCAACATTCGCCAATATTAGGACAACCAGCTTCTTCACATACAGTCACTAGCTTATGCGTACGTACAATACCATGTGTTTCCTTATAAATTGGTGATGTTGGCGCTTTTACACGAATCCAATCTGGCTTTTTTTGAACGCTTGTATCAGGACGATGTGCCTTTTCAGGATGACGCAATCGTCTATTTGCAACTCTATCAACAACCGTAACCATTTAAGCCTTTGCCTTATAAATACGAAGTAACAATCAAAAATATAAAATTTTTCATACAATCCAGTCATCAAGCGTTTAAAACTTGACCATAAGCATCTAATACACTTTCTTTCATCATTTCCGATAAGGTCGGATGTGGAAAGACAGTATGCATTAATTCTTCTTCTGTTGTTTCAAGATTCATAGCAATAACAAAACCCTGTATCAATTCTGTTACCTCAGCCCCTACCATATGGGCCCCGAGAAGCTGTCCTGTTTTTTTATCAAAAATCGTTTTTACTAACCCCTGATCTTCACCCAAAGCAATCGCCTTACCATTCGCAGCAAAAGAATAACGACCAATACGTATATCATAACCTGCTTCTTTTGCTGCCGCTTCTGAAAGCCCTACAGAGGCAACCTGTGGTGTACAATATGTACACCCTGGAATTTTTCTTTTATCAAGTGGATGAGCGCTTTTCAAACCTGCAAGATGCTCAATACATATCACACCTTCTTCTTCTGCTTTATGGGCCAACATAGGAGGGCCTGCTACATCACCAATAGCATAAATACCTTCCACCCCCGTCCAACTCCATTCATCAGTTACAATGCAGCCGCGATCGGTTTTTATTCCCAAAGCTTCTAAACCAAGATTCTCAATATTACCTTGCACCCCAA
Source organism: Bartonella sp. AP1QHHD (assembly GCF_042196265.1). NCBI lineage: Bacteria > Pseudomonadati > Pseudomonadota > Alphaproteobacteria > Hyphomicrobiales > Bartonellaceae > Bartonella > Bartonella sp. AP1QHHD. The sequence goes on along the minus strand of NZ_JBHIPW010000073.1, from coordinate 30,191 downwards.
CAGCGGAAATCAACCGGTCAACAGTCATTGACTCTATTTTACCTTGAACATCAATATGTACACTTACAGAATCGGAAGATTTTTCAACCTTTGTTACTTTTGCTTGACGAAGAATACGTAAACCTTTTTTCTCTAACTGTTTACGAGCAAACGTTGAAATTTCAATATCTTCAGCAGGCATGATATGGGGCATCATTTCAACAACAGTTACTGTCGCCCCCATATCATGATAAAAAGAAGCAAATTCAATGCCAATAGCCCCAGACCCTATAACCAAAAGCGATTTTGGCATTGCTGGCGGTATCATAGCTTCAAAATAAGTCCAAATGAGTTTTCCATCTGGCTCAATACCAGGAAGGACACGAGGACGTGCGCCCGTTGCAATAATGATATGCTTTGCTTGATAAGTTCCCTCCCCTAACGTCCCTTTAGGGACTGGATTTTGCGGTTGCATAATCGGTTTGGAGGATGAAAAAACCATAATTTCCGCAGGAAGGCTTCCCTTTGCTTCTTTAGTAAGCTTTGCTTCACCCCAGATAATATCAATTTTGTTTTTTTTCATTAAAAAACCAACACCAGCATTTAAACGTGCTGAAACACCCCGTGAACGTGCCACAACATCTTTGATGTTTGCCTCAATTGAACCATTAATTTTTAATCCATAATTTGTCGCATGTTCAGCAAAATGTTTCATTTCCGCTGAACGTAGAAGGGCCTTTGTTGGAATACATCCCCAATTTAAACAGATCCCTCCCAAATGTTCACGTTCAACAATCGCAGTCTTAAAGCCACATTGTGCTGCACGAATTGCGGTTACATATCCGCCTGGACCTGATCCAATCACAATTACATCATAAAGATTTGCCACAGTAATTCCTCCATGGATATATAAAAAACGGATATGCATTTTTTGAACTTAAGACTGTAAAACAACATGAGAGAATTATCTTATGTCTTTGCTTTAAGCTTCACGTAAATGCTTTACCCAAACCAGAAATAGCAATAACATTGCTCTTTAAACTCTTTAAATTTGTTTCTATTCTCTTAACACGCTTTCTCACAATTTACGTGAAGAACTGTTAAACAGTTCAAACCAACATTGCTAATGGATTTTCAATCATCTTCTTAAAAGTCCGCGCGAGCTCTGCTGCTAAAGCACCATCGACAGCACGATGATCCGCAGAAAGCGTAACTGACATAACTGTCGCAACAACTAATGCACCATTTTTAACAACGGCGCGTTGCTCCCCTGCACCAATCGCAAAAATCGTCGCATGCGGTGGATTAAGAATAGCCGAAAAACTTTTTATACCATACATCCCCATATTTGATACAGCTGTTGTTCCACCCTGATATTCTTCCATTTTTAACTTGCCCTCGCGCGCACGCTTTGCAAAATCCTTCATCTCTTTGGAAATAAGTGATAACGGCTTTTTCTCTGCATGGCGAATAATCGGTGTAATTAATCCATTGGGAATAGAAACAGCAACCCCAACATCACAATGTTTATGATGAAGCATCCCGCCTTCAAGCCAAGAAACATTCGCATCAGGAACCGCTTTCAAAGAAAGTGCGACAGCTTTGATCACCATATCATTAACAGAAAGCTTATAAGTAGGCTGAGTTTCTTCCTGCCCCTTAACCATTGGAGCAGCAGCATTTAGTTGTGTACGCAGTGCTAATAGCGCATCAAGTTCACAATCTACCGTTACATAGAAATGTGGGACTCTCTGTTTTGATTCCACCAAACGTGTCGCGATTGTTTTACGCATATTATTATGGGGAGCGAAGCTATATTCATCCTCTTTGAAGAGTTTCAATATCTGTTTGTCCGAAGCACCTGTAGCTATTAGCTCCCCTATCGATGATGAATAAGACACTTTAGACATATCGCTGCTCACAGCTTTTTCTACATCGCGCTTAATAATACGCCCATGCGGACCACTTCCAGAAATAAGGGATAAATCAAGACCTGCCTGAGATGCTAATCGCCGCGCTAAGGGAGAGGCAAAAAGACGAGCTTCCTTTTTATCTTGCTGTATTAATTGCCCAGTTGATGATTCATGAGACATTTTTATTCCCTTTGAGTCCGTCTGTTTCAGAGAATCTGTCTGTTTGATGCCCTCTGGTTTTTGTCTTGTAGAAGAAGAGATTTCTTCTGCAACTTTTGCAGCTTCAGCTAAATCTTCACCTTCTTCTGCTAAAACAACAATTAAAGCATTTACTTTAACGCCTTGTGTTCCAGCAGGAACAACAATTTTAGCAACCCTACCTTCATCAACGGCTTCGACTTCCATTGTCGCTTTATCCGTCTCAATTTCAGCAATAACATCACCAGAGGAAACCTTATCTCCCTCCTTAATATTCCATTTTGTTAAATTTCCCTCTTCCATCGTAGGGGAAAGCGCTGGCATTGTAATTTTAATGGGCATTATGCTTTCCTCCGTTATGCTCTGTATGTCACAGCCTTAACGGCCTCAATAATTTCAGCAGTATTAGGCAAAGCCAACTTCTCAAGATTAGCGGCATAAGGCATCGGAACATCTTTACCAGAAATCGTAGCAATTGGCGCATCAAGATAGTCAAAAGCCTGCTGCATAACACGCGTTGCTATTTCAGTTCCCACAGATGACTGAGGAAATCCCTCTTCAATTGTTACCAAACGACCTGTTTTTTTAACTGACGAAAGAATTGTTGGAAGATCCATCGGGCGAATGGTTCGTAAATCAATCAATTCAACATCAATACCAAGTTTTTCAATTTCTGGTAACGCTTGAACAGCATAATGCATCCCAATTCCACATGCAACAATCGTCACATCTTGTCCAGACTTATGAATACGTGCCTTACCAATAGGCAAAAGAAAATCATCCAGTTGAGGAACATCAAATTGATGCCCATACAAAATCTCATTTTCAAGGAAAATAACAGGATTATCATCACGAATAGCAGATTTCAGCAAACCTTTTGCATCTGCAGCACTATAAGGCATGACAACTTTCAGACCTGGTACATGACTATACCATGCAGCATAACATTGAGAATGTTGAGCACCAACACGGGCAGCCGCGCCATTGGGACCTCGAAAAACCATAGGAGCGGTCATTTGTCCACCAGACATATAACGTGTTTTGGCTGCTGAGTTAATAATTTGGTCCATCGCCTGCATCGCAAAATTAAAGGTCATAAACTCGACAATAGGACGTAACCCACCAAAAGCAGCCCCGACAGCCAGCCCAGCAAAGCCGTGTTCTGTAATTGGGGTATCAATAACTCGGCGTTCTCCGAATTCTTCCAACAAACCTTGACTAACCTTATAGGCACCTTGATATTGCGCGACTTCTTCCCCCATAAGAAAAACTGTTTCATCACGCCGCATTTCTTCAGCCAAAGCCTGATTAAGCGCTTCACGAACTGTCATTGTAACCATTTGTGTTCCCGCTGGAATATCAAAATTAAGAGATGTATCAAAAGTAGGAGCAGCCTGCGGAACTGACAAAGGCAGAGAAAGAGCAGATTCCTTAGTTTTTTGTGCTGTATCAGTAGGTTGCGAAATATCCTCAGCACGCTCACCTTCTTCTAACAAAATTGCAATAACAGTGTTAACCCTTACGCCTTCTGAACCTTCAGGCACAAAAATTTTACCAAGAGTACCTTCATCAACGGCCTCTACTTCCATTGTAGCCTTATCCGTTTCAATTTCAGCAATAACATCGCCAGAGCTAACCTTATCACCTTCTTTCTTGAGCCATTTAGACAGTTTACCTTCTTCCATAGTTGGTGAAAGCGTCGGCATCAAAATATCAATAGACATACTTGCTTCCCTCGCATCAAACTAAAATATCAGTATAGAGCTCAGAAGCATCTGGCTCTTGATCACTTTGTGCAAAATCTACCGCATCAGCAACAATTGCACGGACCTCTTTCTCAATAGATTTTAAATCGTCTTCGCTCGCCCAATTTTTTTTAAGAATCCGACTTTTTACTTGATCAATCGGATCGTGCTCCTCTTTTATTTTTTGGACTTCTTCCTTTGAACGATATTTTGCTGGATCAGACATGGAATGACCACGATAGCGATAGGTCTGCATATCAAGAATGATCGGTCCTTTACCTGAGCGTGCCCAAGAAATTGCTTCATCAGCAGCTCCTTTTACTGATCGAACATCCATACCGTCAACAACAATACCTGGAATTTCAAAAGAAAGACCACGTCGTGAAAAATCAGTTTCTGCAGATGCACGTGAAACTGACGTTCCCATAGCATACTGATTGTTTTCAATAATATAAACAACGGGAAGCTTCCAAAGTGAAGCCATATTAAAACTCTCGTAAACCTGCCCCTGATTTGCAGCACCATCACCAAAATAAACCAATGTCACATTATCTTTACCAAGGTACTGATTCGAAAATGCCAAACCTGAACCAATGGGAACCTGCGCACCAACAATACCATGTCCCCCATAAAAGTTCTTTTCTTTAGAGAACATATGCATCGAGCCACCTTTCCCTTTGGAAAAGCCACCTTGACGTCCCGTTAATTCTGCCATAACACCACGCGGACTCATCCCAACCGCTAACATATGACCATGATCACGGTAAGACGTAATAACCTGATCACCTTCTTTTGCCGCTTTCAATGTTCCTATAACAACGGCTTCCTGACCAATATAAAGGTGACAAAATCCCCCTATAAGCCCCATACCATAAAGTTGTCCTGCTTTTTCTTCAAAACGGCGAATTAAAAGCATTTCACGATAAGCATCAATTTCTTCTTCTTTTGTAAAATCTGCTATTGGTGCTTTCTTTGTGGTGCTTGATAATGCAGTGCGCGCCGCCGACGCAGAATTTTTTTTAAGTCGTTCTGCCATATTAAACTCCCTTTTATGATTATTTAGGAATAACCTTTACGAACAAAAGTTACAAGCCTTATCAATCGGCTTAAACAATATCATTGCTGATTATTGTTTAAATTAAGCGATTTTTCATTTACCTTTAGTATCATTTCAAGGTATTAAGATTGTTAGTTCATTTGACTTAGAGAAGTTCAAGTTCTTTCGGACATACTCATCCAACATATCTTTTTCTATATGCCCGTTGCGTAAAAGAGAAATACGCTTTTCCATGAATATCCGCTCAGCTTCTATTTTATGAAGCTCCTTTTCTAATTCGCTAATATGCTGATTAACTTCACTGCGTGAATACAATCCATACTCACCATGATAAATGTGATAACTGAAATAGCTTAAGACTCCCACCGTCATAAGAGGTAGTACAAAGCGTACTTTGATTGATCGACGTTTCTGCTTTGTCCACATAAAATAGCACAGTCTTTACAGCACAAATTTCTTAATATTTTGCCCAACTATGCATGATTTTGATTAATACCTCATTACCAAATCTACACTAAATAATTTGTTATTTTCAATTTATCCCCCCTTAATACAATCAAAGTAAGCTGAATGACCCACTTTTTATATTATAAATATTGGATATCCTCTAATTTGTAGCTTTTTCCTAAAATTTCCTATTAAAATAAAAATAAAATCAACGGTATCCCCTATGCTTGGTGGTTTTTTCCTAACCAATTCCAATCCTCAAATTGATAACGCTTATCATCACCTCCCAAAACGAGATAAACCCCTTGATTTTGAACAATAATTTCACCCTTCATCCTTACCCACGCTCCTTATGTGTTATTCATAAAGAGATTATTTCTAATTTGATAATATGCGGATTAACCTCACGGTGTAAATACAATTTATAGCAGCCGTAATAAACGTGAAATTAGGATAGTTTGGAGCCTCCAATAATCTAATGCTATCCACTGCTATAAGCAGAAAAACAATGCACGCCTTAATTAATTTGCGTCTTTGCTTTACCCGTATAAAATAGCATTGTCTTTTTCAATACTTTTACTTAGCTGTACATGTTTTTTAATATCTCATATTAAATAAATATAGTACAATAATTTTGCATGATGCAACTTAATTATTTATAAAAATAAAAAGCGAACTGAATTACTTTCTCTTTAATTATAAAATTTTTAAAAATCTGTAATCTGATTCCCATCTTTATCCGTAAATTTTCCTCCAAGAATGACTATAAAATCAACAACTGCCCAAATTCCGGTAATTATCAATCCAAACAATGATAAAGATAGAACCAGCATTAAAGCACCAGTCCTAACTTTACCAACCATAAAACGATGGACACCAAAGATACCTGCACACCAACAAAGGAGTGCGAACATTATCTTTGAGTTCTCTGTACCTGGTCTCAACAATGGAAAAACAGAACTGACAACCCCCCCTTCACAGACAAAATCAACAGCATTACCAATCCTTGGTGGATTCTTTCCCAACCAATCCCAAGTCGCAAACTGATAACGTTTACCATCATCACCCGAAACGAGATAAGTTCCTTGATCTTGACTAATAATTATACCTCTCATCTTAATCCCTATAAATTTAAATACTTAAAAATTATTGCGTATATGCCTTTGATAAGAAATCTCAATTTCATAATCTAAATGATTGTATACTTTTATATTTTTTGCTCACAACTATACACGATATAAATCACCAGCATAATGCGCTTGGGCTCCTAGCATTTCCTCAATACGGATAAGTTGATTGTATTTTGCTAATCTATCCGAACGTGCAAGAGAACCTGTTTTAATTTGTCCACAATTCGTTGCAACAGCAAGATCTGCAATGAAAGAATCCTCTGTCTCGCCTGAACGATGAGATATAATGGCACGATAACCTGCTTTATGTGCTACCTCTACAGCATCAAGTGTTTCACTCAATGTACCAATTTGATTAACTTTTATGAGAATAGAATTGCCTACCCCCATTTTGATACCATCACGCAAACGTGCTGAATTCGTTACAAACAAATCATCGCCAACAAGCTGACATTTTTCTCCCATTGTGTCAGTAAGTAGCTTCCAACCTTCCCAATCATCCTCTGCCATTCCATCTTCAATTGTAATAATAGGATAATTTTTCACAAGCTGCGCTAAATAATCTACCTGCTCTTGGGTGTCACGGTATTTCCCCTCACCTTTATAAAAATACGAACCATTTTTATAAAATTCGGTTGAAGCACAGTCTAAACCAATGGCAATTTGTTCACCTGGTTTATAGCCACATATCATGATAGATTCCATAATAAAATCAATTGCTTGATCAGCACTTTTAAATTGAGGAGCAAAACCACCTTCATCACCAACATTGGTATTATAACCCGCATCTTTTAAACGCTTTTTCAATGCATGGAAAATCTCAGCGCCATAACGGATCGCTTCTCTTATAGTAGGAGCTCCTATAGGAATAATCATAAACTCTTGAAAATCAATCAAATTATCAGCATGAACGCCACCATTAATAATATTCATCATGGGGGTTGGAAGAATATGCGCTTGTGTACCACCAATATAACGATACAAAGGTAAATTTAATGAATCCGCAGCTGCTTTTGCAACAGCTAATGAAACACCAAGAAGTGCATTGGCACCAAGACGGGCTTTGTTTGGCGTTCCATCCAAAGCAATCATTGCTTGATCAATAGCAATTTGATTTGTTGCATCCCGCCCACCAAGTTCTTCAAGAATTTCGCCATTAACTGCAGCAACCGCTTTTTCAACACCTTTCCCTTGATAGCGCAAACCACCATCACGAAGCTCTATAGCCTCGTGTGCTCCTGTTGAAGCTCCCGAAGGAACCAGAGCGCGACCAAAAGCTCCATTCTCCAAATGAACATCAACTTCTACCGTTGGATTACCACGGCTATCAAGAACTTCACGCCCAATGATATCGACAATTATAGTCATATGTGTTTCCTTATCCAATAAAAGTCTCGATTCATTTATAATGCCCTATTAATGAAATATTTTTTCTCTTCTCAACTCAACTTTTTTGACAGATAATCAAATTCCATTAAAGTCTCAAGCAATCTTTGTAAATCATCAACTTTAACCATATTGGGTCCATCAGAAGGTGCATTATCTGGATCTTGATGTGTTTCTAAAAAAATACCAGCTACCCCAACAGAAACAGCTGCACGCGCTAAAATTTCAACAAATTGACGCTGTCCACCAGATGAAGCCCCCTGCCCCCCAGGTTCTTGAACAGAATGCGTTGCATCAAAAATAACAGGAGCTCCAAATGAACGTAAAATAGGCAACGAACGCATATCAGAAATAAGTCGGTTGTAACCAAATGACGTGCCTCGCTCACAAAGCATAACATTCGGATTACCACTGTAAACAACCTTTTTTAAAACATTCTCCATATCCCACGGCGCTAAAAACTGACCTTTTTTAATGTTAATAACACATTCCGTTTTGGCAGCTGCTACCAAAAGATCTGTTTGACGACATAAAAAAGCCGGTATTTGTAAAATATCAACTGTAGAAGAAACAATTGTACATTGCTCTTCTGTATGCACATCAGTTAATATGGGACAATCAAACTCTTTTTTTAAATCAGAAAAAATAGCCATTGCTTTTTCAAGACCAATGCCACGTGCCGCACTCAAAGAGGTTCTGTTGGCTTTATCGTAACTTGATTTATAAACAAACCTGATACCAAGCTGATCGGTAATTGTTTTAATACGACCAGCCATTTCAAAAGCATGATCACGACTTTCCATCTGACACGGCCCTGCAATTAATGAAAGAGGCATTTCATTTGAAAAAATCATATTTCCAACTTTCACACGTGCATTTGGTTTAGTCATTTTATCCCTCAAAAGCAAAGTAATCCAATTTACGCATTAAACTAATCGACTTTGTTCTACAGCGGCTTCAATAAAAGAAGAAAAAAGCGGATGTGGATCAAAAGGACGAGATTTTAATTCTGGATGATATTGAACACCAATAAACCATGGATGATCTACATATTCTATCGTTTCTGGTAAAATACCATCAGGAGACATCCCAGAAAAAATCAAACCACACTGTTCTAACTTATCCTTATAATCAATATTGACCTCATAACGATGACGATGTCGCTCGACAATCTTGGTCATCCCATAAATTTGAGCAATATGACTCTCTTCTTTTAATTCAGCAGCAAAAGCACCAAGGCGCATTGAACCACCGAGAGCACCATTTCTTGTACGTTTTTCAAGAACGTCTCCTTTAAGCCATTCTGTCATTAAACCTACAATTGGATTGTCTGTTTCGCAAAACTCACTTGATGAAGCATTCTCAATCTGTGCAATATTGCGCGCAGCTTCTATACAAGCTAATTGCATCCCAAAACAAATCCCTAAAAATGGAACTTTACGCTCTCGCGCAAATTGAATTGCTCGAATCTTCCCTTCTGCCCCTCGTGCCCCAAAAGCACCTGGAACCAAAATTCCATGGGCTTTTTGTAAAGCTGAAACAGAATCTTCTTTTTCAAAAAGCTCCGAATCAATCCACTCAATATTAACCTTCACTCTATTCGCTAAACCACCATGTGCAATCGCTTCAATAAGAGATTTATAAGCATCCTTTAAGCCCGTATATTTTCCTACAACAGCAATCGTAACTTCTCCTTCAGGATGGTGAATACGATGCGTAATATCTTCCCAACGATCCATCTTGGGGGAAGGTGCCGAATCGATTCCAAAAGCGCAAAGAACTTCAGAGTCCAAACCCTCCTTATGGTATGCCATAGGAACATCATAAATTGTTGGCATATCTAATGCCTGAATGACTGCATTGGAGCGAACATTGCAAAAAAGTGATAATTTGCACCGTTCTGTTTCTGGAATAGATCGATCTGCACGTACAAGCAAAATATCAGGAGAAATACCAACTGCTTGCAATTCTTTGACAGAATGTTGTGTTGGTTTCGTTTTTAATTCACCTGCTGAAGGAATATAAGGCATTAATGTGAGATGGACATAAACGACATTTTGTCTCGGTAGCTCATTGCGAAGCTGACGAATCGCTTCTAGAAAAGGCATTGCTTCAATATCACCAACCGTTCCACCTATCTCACACAAAACAAAATCAAATTCTTCATTTCCCATCGTAATGAATCTCTTAATTTCATCTGTAACATGAGGAATAACTTGGACTGTTGCCCCCAAATAATCACCACGCCGCTCTCGTTCAATGATATTGCGATAAATACGCCCTGTTGTAATATTATCTTGGCTATTTGCAGAACGCCCAGTAAAACGCTCATAATGACCAAGATCAAGATCCGTTTCTGCACCATCATCGGTCACAAATACTTCGCCATGTTGATAAGGTGACATCGTACCTGGATCAACATTTAAATAAGGATCAAGTTTGCGAAGACGTACGCGATAGCCACGAGCCTGTAATAACGCTGCTAACGCCGCCGCTGCGATGCCTTTTCCAAGGGAAGAAACCACACCACCAGTAATAAAAACATAACGTGCCATGGGCTTATGGTGATAAGCAATTTATAATGATTTTTCCAGCAAAAAATGCAAAAAGAAACAATTTTTCTTCTAAAATAAAAAAGGCGAAAAAAATCACCTTTTTTAAAAAGTCTATGTTTTCTTAAAAAACTATTTTGTACTGTTATCGGGAACTGTATTTTCAAGAACCTGAGGAACTGGACTTTCTGCTTCAGGATTTGTGGACTGTTTCTGTTCCTGCGAAGAATTCGAAGTGCCTCCTAGCTGTTCAAGAATAGAAGGGGAAGACTCACCATCTGATGATGGGACTGATCCTGAGTCTTTATTGGTAGAATTCTGCTCTGAATTAACCGGTATACGCTTTAAAATATCAGAACTAGAATTTGATATATTACTCACCACGGTAAGTCCAATAGACACAACAAAAAAACAACAGGCTAAAATAGCAGTCAAACGTGTTAAAGGGTTTCGAGATCCACGAGTTTTCATCAACCCTGAGCTATTACTCGCACCTAACCCACCACCTTCTGAAGGTTGAATTAATATAATACCAACCAAAGTAATCACAATCAAAAAATGAATAACTATAAGTACTGTTTGCATAAACCCTGCTCTTCAAATAACTCTTTAATAGCTATTTACACATAAATAACGCACAATCCAAGGGGAAACTCAAATTTCTCTGCTATAGTTTACGACAAACATCGCAAATAGTTAAAAAATCAATCGCTTTTAAGCTTGCTCCACCTATCAAAGCACCATTAACATGAGCAATGCTTAAAAGCTCAAATGCATTGGATGGTTTTACTGATCCACCATAAAGCAAACGTATCTTATTGCCTTCATCACCAAAACGAGAGCGCACCCTATCACGAATGAAATGATGTACTTTTGCAATATCTTCTGGAGTCGCTGTGTTGCCGGTGCCTATCGCCCAAACTGGTTCATAAGCGATAATGGTATTCTCTGCTGTTGCATCATCTGGGAGAGATTCTTCAAGCTGCTGCGTGAGAATATCCAGTACTTTATTATTATTACGCTCCTCCAATGTTTCACCAATACATACAAGAGCCACAAGACCTGCTCGCCACGCAGCTTGCACTTTGGCACAGACAATCGCATCATTTTCCTGGTACACTGTACGACGTTCTGAATGCCCAATAATAACATGACTTGCTCCCGCTTCTTTAAGCATAAAAGCTGAAATATCTCCAGTATAAGGACCATGATCATCAAAGTGACAATTTTGTCCTCCCAAAAGGAGATTTTCACCATTCAGCGTATTAGAAGCACGCGATAAAAGCGTTGCTGGAACACAAATTAGGGCTTCAAATAGATGACCTAGATCAGAGCTAACGCCTGTAGCAATAGCACGCAACTCTCCAAGCGATTCACTCGTTCCATTCATTTTCCAATTTCCAGCAAGAAAAGGCCGAATATTTGGAGACATATTTTCACCTCAAGAGCTTTTACAATACATTGTTTATCTGTAGTTACCAAATTATAAAATGAAAGCAAGTCTTTAAAGCTTGCATCTTTCATCTCTTTATTGCAAATTCCATTACAGCTTTGATAATAACTCACATTAAAAATGGAACTTGAACAATGCTTGACATCATAAGAAATGCTACAAATTCTTGGATTTTTAGAATTTTCCTTGCTATTTTACTCTTATGCTTCATTCTTTTATGGGGGGTACCGCAGTTACACAAAAAAAGTGAAAGAGATCTTATTACTTCTGGAAAGTCCACAGTAACTGTCGATGATTATCGTCTTGCACTCGCCGATCAAAGCGCACGTTTAGCATATGCTGCTCATCTTGGACGAATGTTTACAACAAATGAAATGCAGCAATACCAAATTCCTGCTTTTGTATTTAATCAATTACAACAAAATGTACTGCTTGATGAACAAGCACGTAAAATGAAAATAAGTCTTTCAAAAGATACAATAGCTCATACGATTGGTTCTGATAAGATGTTCCAGGTAAATGGCACTTTTGATAAAAACTTGTTTTATAACTATCTTCAGCATTTACGTATTAGTGAAAGTGCTTTTCTTAATTATTACACCAAACAAGAAAAGCGTAATCAGCTGATTGCTGCTTTACTTTCTGATATGAAGGCACCAAATCTCTTTTATAAAGCACTTGCTCTTTATCAAGGAGAAATGCGTATTGCTGATTATCTCGTTATTGATCTAAAAGAAAAGAAAACAATTGCTGATCCTGATTACGAAACATTACAAAAATGGTTTGAAACACATCAAAGTCAATTTCGTGCTCCAGAATACCGTACTGTCTCTTTGCTATCTATGGAACTTAATGATTTTGTAAAACCTAAAGATATCTCAACAGATGAGGCGAAAGCCTATTATACACAAAATGCTTCACGTTTTGTAACGCCTGAAAAGCGTACATTCGAAGAACTGCGATTCCCCTCACGCGAAGAAGCCGATAATGCAGCAAAAAAAATAGCTGACGGATTGAGTTTTGATGAACTGGTAAAAGCTGAAAAAAAAACTCTTAATGACATAAAAAAAGGTCCTCTTGCAGAAAATGAACTTCCTAATCATCTGACATCTGAAATTTTTGAACTTCAACAAGGACAAGTCAGTCCTGTGATAAATGACTTACAGGGACCTGTTCTCATTCGCGTTACGCATATTGAACCTTCAAGCTCTCTTCCTTTTGAAAGTGTAGAAGAAAATATTCGCCAAATACTTGCCAAAAATCGTGCTACTGATGATATCCGTAACAATTATGTAGCCATTGAAAATGCTCGTTTTGAGGGTGCTTCTCTCAAAGAGTTAGCTGACCAATACAAGTTATCTTTGCGCACAATTACTATTGATAAAACGGGAAAAACGCTTGAAGGTGCAATACTCACGGATTTACCTCAAAAAGATATTTTACTGAATGCCATCTATCAATCAAACGAAGGAGTCGATCTTGATCCTCTCTCTTTTCAAAATGGTGGATATCTCTGGTACAAGGTCGATAAAATTATTCCTGCCCGCGATAAGACACTTGAAGAGGCTAAGCTAGATGTTCTTTCTCAATGGAAAAATGAAGAAATCCAACGTCTTCTTGATGAAAAAGCCCAAAATGCTCTCAAACAGCTCACGGAAGGAAAAAGTCTTGTTGCTCTTTCTCATACCCTTGGTGTTACAAAACAAACAACACCCGCCCTCCGGCGTCAAGACTCATCTGAAATCCTTGGCGTTGAAGGGATTAAAGCATTATTTGCTGCTCCCAAAGGTCATTATGGCATCATAAAAGGTCCGGTTGCAACAAACCGTATCATTTATCAAATAAAGACTGTAACCATGCCTAAAGATATCACGTCTCATACTCTTTCAACTGAGGTCCGCGCCAATATAGATATGATGATAAGAGAAGATCTCAAGCTAGAAATGCTACAAGTTGCCAATAAAGAACATCCTTTGGAAATTAATAGCACAAATTATAATCAGATCTTTAACACTCTCCAATAAAAAGATTGTGCATAATTTTAAGAACTTATTGATAAAGTTTTCATCAGCTCTTCGTCTATAGTTGAAGAGGTAAGACGGGTTTCTTGTCTGCATATCTTAGGATCAGCGTTTGTATAATGATTCATTTTCTCGCAAAACAGTGCATGTATGGATTTGCGAGAAAATAGTCAATGGAATGTAGAATCGTTTTTGCAATGCATTAAAAAACATTATCCATCCAAAGGTTGTAAAGGTTGCCGCCCATTAAGCTATAAATATCATCCCTATCGTCATTCATTCATAGCTTATCATATTGCTACTCTTAATATTCATTCATAGGAGCGTATTGCTTCTTCCTTAAATGATTTCATTTACACACCCAACTTATAATAGATAAAAAAACTATTTTTAAAATTCATTATAAAAATGGAGAAATCTTTTTCTATTCAAGACTCTCATTCAATATGAGAAAAAACGAATTATCATTATAAATCAATATATTCATCAATCATAACAGTCATCAATTATGATGTTATAATTTCTCAAAAATAAGAGTTTTTTATAGACTTATAGACTGCTAAGATAACTTCTCTCATAAAATAGAAATTTTATTTCATTTGCAAATGAGATACAATCAATACATTCAGAGTACTTAAAAGTTCTTCTTCAAACAAACCAATGTATTAAGATTTATCTCATGTTTTTCTTTCTCTGCATCTCACCCATCCAATACACTGAATAAAACATATTACTGATGAAGAAATACAGCGTATTTTCAAGATCATAAAATTTCTTATTCTTTTGCGTTCATAACAACCAAAACATCAACATTTTTATAACAAAAAAATGGTTTGGAATCACAATAGCTCCTTTATCTTCATATGAGAAAATCAGTCTACATGTTACGCATTCCAACATAGTAATATTCTTTTACAATATCTTTGGAAAATTGCCGCTTATTGCTGCCCTTGTTATCAACCAATAGCGATACATCAATGGCAAAGTTGCGCTCTCTTGAAAAATTGCTGCCCCCAGCTGTATAGCTTTTTGAAGAGAAGCCGGTACAATGACCAATGGAAGAAAAGCTGGCTTAAGAACTCTCGGTAAAATACAAGAATACTCGTAAAATTGGGTATAATGATCGCGCGATAATGCTACCATAGCTTCAACAATACAACCCTTTTGTTGATCACTGAGACGATGAGATTCCAAAGCTTCCCTATTCACTCCTACAGCCTTTAATATATCAGTGGGTAAATAATATTGATATCGTGATTGCATGAATGATAAAAGACGCAATACACCGCTTAATCCTTGAGAAATCCCTCCATGTTCATAGATATCTGTAAACTCTTGTGCAGTTTCAGGATCTAATATCTGACAAGAAAGCTGTAAAATTATGCCTGCTGTCTCACCACAATAATGCTCTAGATCATGAAGTGTTTCTATTGGATTGTGATAAAGATCTAAAATTTGCGCATCACAATAACGTAAAAAAGCTGTCTTAGGTAAATTAAAAAGAGTCATTGCTTTTAATAAATCATTCAAAATCGGATTGTTTCCACTCGTTTGCATTTCACCATGAGCAATAGCATCATACCACCAACGTAACCGTATTTCTCCTATGAGTGGATCATGTACACTTTCGCGGATACGAGAAACTTCAGCATTAAATACATAAAGAGCAGCCAATGCTTGGCGCTTTTTTTTAGGTGCAAATAAAACCGATATATAGCGATCACGATCTATGGTACGTAAAATATCAAGACAATAAGGAAGAGAGCCTATCATTCTATGAACCTATTAACGTCCCTTTTTTAGCAATTAAATTAATACCCTCTTTTTATTCATATTAAAAAATGAAGGATAAGCAAATACAGTTCAGAAAATAAGATTTTTAAATGTGTCTCTTAACTGTATTATGAATTAAAATTTCTTTTCTAGTCCCTTTTCGTTTTAGAAAGAAAAAAATTAAATAAATAATTTTTCTGATAAAACTTATCTTATCGGACTTCAAGTTTTCATTTGCAATAAAAAAGCTAAAAACCAATCGTAACATGCATAGTAAAACTTGAACAACAAACAACGCAAAACACTTTTTCAGTGGATAGATGACAATGTTATTTTATAAAAAATGCACTGATCACAAAAACTTTATCAATCATTGACCTCCTCCCCATCCTAAAAGACAAAGGTTCTTACCAACACCAATTTGTAAAAAATCCAATTGCTCTCGGTGCATTTCTGTTACTATAAACGCATTGATTTATAATGATAATTTTGTGTTTTGTATGTTAAATTAGAATCCCAAATATCGTAGATATGCTTTCATTTCAAACCAATTCCATGTTACATCAATAAAAACTATTCCCTTGCACGTCACAAGCGGAACTGGCTTGTAGGTAAAAACTGTATAAGAAAGAATTAAAATGCCTCTTATGAACTGTCTTAAGTGCCAAGAGCTGATCACTCATGTGATTCATTAGGAACTATGAGCAAACTTTGTCCTGAATACTTGCTGCTGTATTTAAAAACACTTAATGTGTTAAGTTATGTATATTCTATACCCTTATATCACCGCCTTAAACGACAGTATTTTACAGCGCAGAAAATAATCACACAAGTCTTTCATGCTAGACCAGAGCCTTTGTTTTATTAAACAATACTCTATTCTACCGCAAATAATAACGCCGCAACAGCGCGATCTTCAGCCAATAAAACATTAAATGTACGCACCGCCGCTCCCGTACTCATTGTATCTGATGAAATACGTTTTTCCCATAAAAGCACCCGTAACTCTTCAGGTAATCGTAATAATTCAATTCCAGTACCTATTAATAAAACTTCGATTTCAGAAGCTTCTTCTAAAATACGAGATATATCCTCTTGAGTGGGAATAGGTCCTGCCATGTCAATGCCATAAATACCTGATGGTACACAAACAATAGAACCTCTATGAGACATATCAGCAAAACGAAATCCACCATTTCCATAAGCATCAATAGGTGCGCGACTTGGAAAATGTGCTTCACGAATTTGAATTGCATCGAACATGAACAAGCACCCTTTATTTTTGAATAATCCAATTGTCTTTGCTACTTCTCACCATAAAATTAAGGAAGGCTGATACAAACATTGATATCTTAACCATAGCCTAGTATTGAAGTGGAAATTTTATATAAAACCCTAATCTTCTCATACAACAAGTATATGAAAATTCGATAATAAACCGCAATCAAAAGCTATACCTGCTTAAATAAATCTATCTTTTAAAAAGTTTTCTCAGCTTATTTACTCGCAAATTTCTTTTTATAGAAACAATGATCTTGTTTTAAAAACAGAAAAAATTGCGTAATATTCCATAAATAAAACAACTATTTTAATCATCTAAAGAAAACAAAAACTCCATTTTCTGTAGCCACTATAAAAGCCCCTTTTTCAATGAAATTGTCTTGATCTTGCCAAGCTTTTTATAAAAATGCTTAAAAAATGTAATAAACTGCCATTACACCTTAAGATGCATTTTCCTTTGATATAGCTTTTTTCTCTTTAGAGATACTCATATCTTCTTTCGTTGTCGTTTTAGATTTAGACTTTTGTGGTCTTTTTGCTTTAGCATTAAGTTTTGATTTTTTTTCTGCAATCGGCTCACCTTTAACGCGCACATCAGCTAATGTTGAGCGAATAACACGAATATTCATACTCTCACCAATTTCAACCTCTAATTCACCACTCTCGTCGTGAACCTTCGTAACCTTGCCGATAATACCACCACCCGTTATAACTGTATCACCACGACGTACTGCATTAAGCATTTCTTGGCGTTTTTTCATTTGGGCACGCTGTGGACGAATGATAAAAAAATACATAATTGCAAAAATTAAAATGAATGGGACAGCGCTAGCAAATGAAATTCCACCGGAAACATCGCCTGCAACTTGAGCATAAGCGTTCGTAATAAACATTTTTATCTCCTATAGTTAAACCTCAGGTATTTCCCACTCTATTAAAATGAAATTCCGATACAGAAAAAATTCCTAAAGAATTTATCATAAAAAGCAATAACTACATA
Organism: Bartonella sp. AP1QHHD; assembly: GCF_042196265.1. NCBI lineage: Bacteria > Pseudomonadati > Pseudomonadota > Alphaproteobacteria > Hyphomicrobiales > Bartonellaceae > Bartonella > Bartonella sp. AP1QHHD. The sequence continues at coordinate 12,256 of NZ_JBHIPW010000073.1, read as the reverse complement.
ATCTAATCACAGCTTTACAAAAATACAATAAATCCTTAAGAGGCAGAATACCAAAATACAATGAGAAAAATCTTAAAAAATAGATTCACTTTCCCCTATTGTATATCCTACAATACAAATCTTTTCACTAACTCAATAAATTATACAAGATAATTTTTCTAATGAACAAACTTTAATTTATATAGATAATTTATCGTTTTTGATATCAAATGACAGATCTAAATACAATAAAACGCTCTCATTTCAAACCTTCTGAATTAATCAAAACGATTTTCTTGCACGTCACACATATGAAATGAGCCTGTAGATAAAAACTTTTTAAGAAAGGCGTGAAATATCTTTTTTCATGCTCCTCTCAAATGCAAGAGCAATTGAAACACTCAAAGCTGACAAATAGTATGATACTACTGTCTTACACTTTCATAAATACAAAAATGGTAATATCTACCGACCCCAACGAACTACTTTCCTAAAACCAATGATTTTTTGCTGCAATGTTATTGATTTAAGAAAATCAATTATTTTTCATTAATTTTCTATAAACTGTAAGACTATTCAAATGTAAAAGTCATCAATAAATTAGTTTTCTAAATATTTAAGGGGATCAACAGGTAATGAATTCTTACGCATCTCAAAATAGACACGTGGCGTTTTAACATTTCCTGAAACACCAGATTTAGCAATCTCATCACCGCGCCTTATCCTTTGTCCTTTGTTAACAACAAGCTTACTATTACATCCATAAATAGTGATAATATCATTTTCATGTCGAATCATCACAACATTACCAAGCTCTTTTAGTCCATCTCCCGCGTAAATAACCACACCATTTTCTGCCGCCTTTACCGAAGACCCTTCAGGCACTGCAATATCTATTCCTCGATTCATTACTGTTCCCTTTTTTTGACCGAACTGGCTTAATAAACGCCCTCGTACTGGCCAACGCATCTTAGAAATTCCTGTGGCTTGCGGAGTCATCATATTATCTGTATTCGTAACAGTACTTGACAAACCAGTCTCATATTTCAATTGCGTCATCTGTTTAGAAAAATTTTTCTCAGAGCTTGATTTGTTCATCTTTGCAGAGGGTGGCGTTATTACAGGAGCTTTATATATAGGAGAGGACTTCTTGTTTTTTATAGAGGACATCACTTGAGATTGGGATGCAGATTCTGTTGTTGACACTGCCCAATCGTTATTATTGTGTGCATTTGAAGCTGCTAATGTACGCCTGCTTGGAACAACAAGGACCTGACCGATATAAATGGAATTGCTGTTTATACCATTTGCTAATTTTAATGCCTCAACACTAATCCCTACTTGTCGTGCAATACTGAGCAGTGTATCTCCACTCTGGACAATATAAGAATTCCGCCGAAAAATAGGAGATTTATCCATTTGTGAACGAGAAAGTGTTCCAAGATTACGTGGAGGGGAGCCCATAACGCGACCATCAGAAGAAGTTATCCTATCTTGATGTGGAAAATTATAGGGAGAATTGTCATCTCCCCACGAATCATCACCTGATTCCACAGGTGGCAATTCAGTGCTTTGTATCATACCACTACCGTATGATAGCATTCGCGGGTCTGTATACATAGTGCTTGATATATTTGATTGAGATGATACCGTACGATGAGAGAACGTATTGGAAAAACGCTGTGTACCAGAACTACAACCAGCAACAATAGTTACCACCGCTAAAAAAGTTATTCTCTGAAAATTATGCTGGAAAATATTATCCAAAGCTTTTAGATACATCGTTTTGCTCACTCATCAATAATCAACTCAATCCATTAAAGCTTTTTTAAATTACCGAAGAGTTAAAATGAGATGTTTTATTCATAAATATCTTTATATAAGATTAAAATGAATTTAACGTAGACAATTTGCAGAAACTTCTTAGCTTTTAAAAATTAAAGTATCTCCGCAATGCCTTTAATAAAAGGTTGGTAACGCACTTGGAACAGTTCTAAACACTCAAATCGACTACCAATTTTTGTATAGCGCGTCACTGTTTGTACCCCTTCGTCAGGTCCTATCGCCTGAATGAGAATTCCATTTTCAGCTAAAAGTTCTAAAAATTCCTTTGGTTCATCAAACCGTGATGGCCAAATAAGAATGCGATCAAATGATCCTAAGCCTGTCACGCTATGACTTCCATCAATCTGCCGTATAACAATATTTTCAATTCCTAAAGTTTGAAATTTTTGGCGTGCTAAATCAACAAGCGTTTTATAACGATCAATCGTTGTCACACGGTCACTCAGACATGCCATAAGAGCAGTACAAAAACCAGATCCTGTACCAATTTCTAAGACACGATGCCTTTTTTTCAACGATAATGCCGAAAGAATTAAGAGTTGTTCTTCCAAACGTTCCATATATTCACCACACTCAAGGGGAATAACTTTATTATCATAAGCACTATTGAACCAAGGAGCAGCAACAAACTGTTGACGCGGAATTTTCTCTAATGCCGAAAAAAATCGCACGTCATCAATGCCTTTGCTACGCATTTTCAGTACAAGAGCGGCTAACTCCTCACGAAATTGTAAAATACCCTTTTGCCCCATAGTATCATTCAATCTCCAATGGAGGTACACTTTTATCACACTGACAAACTGCTTCTTTTAAAATGGCAAAAACTTGCGTCTGTGTATCATCACCTCTTGGCAATAAACGCATATTGTCTCTCCTTTCGTAAAATTAAGCAGTAATACAGCGCATGCCTCCCATATAAGGTTGTAAAACATCTGGAATAATAATTGATCCATCAGCCTGTTGATAATTTTCAAGTACGGCAATAAGACAACGTCCAACAGCCGTACCAGAACCATTAAGGCTATGAACAAAATGCAATTTTTTATCGCCGTCTTTACGATAGCGCGCATTCATACGACGACCTTGAAAATCTCCACAAACTGAACAGCTAGAAATTTCACGATAACATTCTTGACCAGGAAGCCAAACCTCAATGTCATAGGTTTTACGCGCTGCAAACCCCATATCACCCGTAGAAAGAACCACTGTGCGAAAAGGCAAACCAAGCCGTTTTAATATATCTTCTGCACATTCCGTCATACGTTCCAATTCAATTAAAGACTGCTCTTCACTGGTAATCGAGACCATTTCAACTTTCCAAAATTGATGCTGACGCAACATACCGCGCGTATCACGACCGGCTGCTCCCGCCTCTGAACGAAAACAGGGAGATAAAGAAGAAAATCGCAGTGGTAAATCTGATATTTCAAGAATTTCATCGTTGACCAAATTGGTTAATGGCACTTCTGCTGTGGAAATAAGCCATCGACCATCTGTTGTACGAAAAAGGTCTTCAGCAAATTTCGGTAATTGTGCTGCTCCGTAAACAATCTCATCACGAACAAGAAGAGGTGTTGAGACTTCTGTGTAACCATTCTCATTGACATGCACATCAAGCATAAATTGGCCTAATGCTCGTTCTAGCCGTGCTAACGCCCCTGAAAGTACTGTAAAACGTGTTCCAGACAAACGACTAGCTCGTTCAAAATTCATCTGTTTGAGATCTTGACCAAGATCAAAATGTTCCTTTGGTGTAAAATTAAATGTTGGAGGTATACCAAAATGTCGAATGACGACATTATCACTTTCATCTTTACCTTCTGGAACATCATCTAATGGAATATTTGGAAGTGCTGAAAGAATTTTCTCAAGACTCTCCGTCAGCTGTTTTTCTTCCACTATTGCAGAGGAAAGAAAAGCTTTAATCTCTTCAACTTCAGCTCTAAGACGTTCAGCCATTTGCTGATCCGATACCGCTAAAGCCTGTCCTATTTCCTTTGAAACAGCATTGCGACGTTCCTGCGCCAATTGCACCTTAGCAATATGCGACCGACGTGCAAGATCAAGTTGTATTAACCTTTCAGCTTGTGGCTCAAGACCTCTACTTACGAGTGCTTTATCTAATTTCTCAGGATTGTCACGAATCCACTTAATATCAAGCATAAAAATTCCTCATTTATATTGTTTTTATTCATTCCTTATCGCATAAGATTATACACTTTTCTTAAGCGGATTTTCTTCTCTTTTCTATACTGTAAGCAATTAAAATTGAAATCTCGTAAAGTGCTATCGTTGGTAAAGCCACTGCAAACATCGTAAAAAAATCCGACGGCGTTATGATTGCCGCAATGATAAAAGAGAGTAAAATAGCCCATTTTCGTTTAGACACCAAATCATGAGACGTTAAAAATCCAATTTTTGTTAAAAGACTGATGACAAGAGGTAATTGAAAAATCAAACCAAAAATTAGGATAAATGATGTCATAAAGCCCAAATAATCAGAAATACGCACTATAAACTCTATTTTTAAATGAACATCTGGAAGAAATTGTTGAGAAAGGCTAAACCATAGTATTATTGGCGCTAATAGACCATAAACAAACGCTCCCCCAATACAAAATAAAATAGGCCCCCCAATGACAAATGGTAAAAAAGCCATCCGCTCATTTTTATAAAGCCCTGGTGCAATAAAACTATAAAACTGAAAAGCCGTATAGGGAAAAGATAAAATAATTCCCCCAAAAGCAGAAAGCTTCATCTTCGTTAAAAAAGTTTCCCATACTTGCGTTGATTGCAAACGAATACCCTCAGGGTTACCCCCTGCTATTTTCATTGCCCACTGATATGGCCATAGTAAAAAATTTAAGATATAATCTTTAACAAGAAAACACATCATAAAAGCGATCATAAATGCAACCAAAGCAGAAATAATTCGCTGACGAAGTTCAATTAAATGTTCTAAAAGTGGAGCCATATTAGCATCAACTTCATCTTTTTTTACATTCATGACACATCTTCTTTTTCTTTATCTTTAGGAGAAACAAAAATGTTTTCAGAATGATGAGAAGCTATAGAAACTGTCATATCTTTCTTGATTACCTTTTGATCACATTCCAAAATTTCTTTATCTTTTTTTGATTTATGATGTGTTTCCTTAACATCCCAATTATCGTGGATATCCTCTAATATATTTTGAGTGGGATCAAAAGTTTCTGCCAATTTCTTGCTTGAATCGCTAATATCCAAACATACTTTTTGCAAATCATCGCGCTCGATTTGTTTTATTATATCATCAAACTGATGACGAAGTTCATTTGCTGTTGAATACACATACGCTCTTATCTTTGCTACTGTCTTTAATATTTTAGGTAAATCTTTTGGTCCAACGACAATGATGAAAACAAGTAAGATTACGATAAACTCTGGTCCGTCAATCCCAAACATCTCTTAATTCGACTTTCTCATCAAAAAATATTGCACAATGATGATTGCGTTTTTGTTACTGTTTTTTAGCAACAGATGTTTTGCTTTTTTTAGAAGCAGAAGAAACCTTTCTGCGCGCTGTTGCATGTTTTACCGATAACGGCTGAGATTGTTGAGATTCTACATCAATCATTTGGGAAGTAGGAGCCATTTCAACTTTATCCTCAATGCTATCATCTTCTTCCTTCATATTTTTTTTGAAGGCTTTAATTCCTTTAGCAACATCGCCCATTAATTCAGAAATTTTACCGCGACCGAAAAGCACAAAGATAATCAATAAAATTATAATTAAATGCGTTGGTGAAAAAATATTACCCATTATTCTCTCTAACTTTATGCTTTTAAATTTGATTTCATTTATTCATGCTTCCTCTGAAGAATGTATCAAATATAATATCTTACTTATATATTTTCTTCTTAACTTAAAAGCAATTACACGCTTTTATTGCAAAAAGAACTTTTTATCCTCTCATCCTTTTTTAGCGTATTATAACACAAACCATTCAAAAATGATAAACCACTTCATACAAAGTTCAAAACACTTAAAAACTTTTCTAAAATAACTTCATCTGATCTCTTAGGTTACTCATCTTCCTGTAAATACTATAGCCAATGTCTTTCCTTTTAAACAATGTTGTACGTATCATTACAAACATTTCCGCCAAATTATCCTTTACTGATAAAAATCATAACATGCTGTAAAACATTTTACGTATTCAATTAAAAAAATCAGAAAGAAAAATCTCTAAAAAACTTTCTTAACACATCATCGGTCTCTTCAAAAACGATCATCTTACGCACAACATTTATTCTTTGCGTTGGGGTAGGAATTTTATCATCCATTATTCCATATACAATACGAAATATGAGCCATCATCGTATTCAATTAACTATCTGTCGTGTAAATAAAAACTATTAGCGGAAAGAGTAAAAATGTACTTTATGAACCAACTCAAGTGCCAAGAGGTATGGCAATACTGCTAAAAAATAAAAAAGGTACCAGCTTGTGCCTTTATTCAGTAAAATACCTCCATATAACCAGCTCTCTAAGCCACGGCATGCTCTAACTATTACAAGTCTCCGGATTCTGGGCATGCGTTCTCATAATATCATGTGTTTAACCTATCTCAGTATTGAAACCAGAATGGGCATTAATAGAAAATTATATTCAATCAAAAGCATGGCATCGAAGCATAATTCATGTAAAAAGAATTTCTTATCCTCGCCTTTTTTATAAGATTTCCTTATAAAGCCGCTCGATAATACAGTGTTAGAGATAAATAAACCTATTTACTTTAGTTTAAAATTCTCATTTTATTGAAATAGCTTGCAGAGTGCATATCAATTTTCAAAAGTTTTATTTTAGCGTCATACACAATAACCTAGCCATTTAGCGTGTATAATGTAAAGCTTTGGCTCCGCTTAAAGCAATGAGATTCATTCATACTTTTACAAAAATCTATCACTATAACACCAGCACTTTATTGCTCTCTCCATAATTTTACGCTCGCTAAAAAACTGATCAATGTAACAATGTTTTTATCAAGCATTTGAAATTCTTTAATCTTTAAACAAGCAAATTTATGAATGAATTTGAAAGATACCCTTCAATTTTTCAACAAACTTCACTAATATTCTCGTTAATTGAGTGTTTTTTATAGTTTTCCTAAAAGAGTCCGCGATCATAAAAAATTCTCTTACAACATAAATATCTCTATTGAAATGTTTGATCTCTTCTTGTCTATCTTTCATATAAAAAAATTAAAATTTTAACGATTAATCTCATTATATAAAATAGCTCTGTGAATAAATGCTCCCATAACATTAATATTTTTTCTGTAGTGTATAATTGGGGGGTGAGGGCATTGTTTGATTTCTACAAGAGTATTTTTATGGATATCAATTCTATTATTCTATGCTAATAATCCGGTACAGTTATACATAATGATAGAGTTTACTCCATGAATTATCGGCATATTTATCATGCTGGCAATTTTGCTGATGTTTTTAAACACATTATTGTCACTCGCATTGTAGAATATCTCAAACGCAAAGAAAAAGCTTTTCGCGTTATAGATACGCATGCTGGAATCGGTATTTATGACCTTTCTTCTTTAGAAGCACATAAAACAGGAGAGTGGCGCGAAGGTGTCCAACGACTTTTTTCAACTCCTATCCCAGAAGATTTAAAAACACTCCTTTGTCCATGGTGTGACATCATTGATGCCCTCAATAAAGGGGAAAAAGAAATTGTATTTTATCCTGGATCTCCTGTTCTTATTCGTCAATTATTACGGAAACAAGATCGCCTCACCGCAATAGAATTGCACAATGAAGATTATCATATTTTAGCAAAAAACTTTGCAGGAGATTATCAGACAAAAGTTCTGCATTTAGATGGTTGGCTTTCCTTAAATGCTCATGTACCACCAAAAGAAAAACGTGGGTTTATCCTTGTTGACCCTCCCTTTGAAAAAGCTGGTGAGTTTTCCCGCCTTATTGAGGGATTAACGAAAGCCTATCGTCGCTTTTCTGGAGGGATCTACGCTTTATGGTATCCTGTTAAATATGACAAAGAAATTGAAAGTTTTCTTCACGCGCTTTATCAAACCGGAATTCCTAAGATTCTACAGCTTGAAATGCGTATCCGAAAAAGTTCAAGTCCACCGACAATGAATGGAAGTGGTATGATTATTATTAACCCTCCCTACCTTTTGGAAGAAGAAATGAAAAAACTCAGCCCCTTTCTTATCAACCGTCTTGGACAAGATGAAAATGCCAAAATAACTCATAAGTGGCTTCAAAAAGAACATCTATTATTTTAGATCTTTCTCTGATATTTTTCCTAAATCAAATATCATGTTGTAAGATATAAAGACTTTGAATGATAAAGTTCTTTGAATAATACCAACATATTATAGTAGTAAGCTAATAACGATCAGCGTGAATTATTTTTTTAGAAAGCCTATCCTCTTAATCATTATGGATTTCTTATTTCAATCATTTTAATGGATAAATTAGGCAAATTCATAAAGCTGTTTTAGAATAACAACTCTCATATTTTTTATGAAAGATCGGCTCTCTAAAATCATACTCTTATGTTATAAGATATTATTTATAGAAAAAAATTATAAAGACATGAATAATCATTATTTAATAAAAAAGAATATTTCATATATTAAACAAACAACATATTCGTAATAAACGGAATGGTCCTGAAAAATAATACAAATTATCCGCAAAATGAACGGGAAAATCTTTCTTTTCTCTCTAATATTACATGGCATAATGCCAATCAAAGCAATGAGCAAAATCAATTCCAGGGTATCAAGTTCATACAAGAGTTTGTTAGACACCTTCCGCATAAGCCTGGGGTTTACCGGATGATTGGTGAAAATGGTGATATTCTTTATGTTGGCAAAGCCCGTAATCTCAAAAAACGTGTTTCAAACTATACACGTGAACAAGGACACAATAATCGTATTACCCGCATGATTCGTGCAACATATCATATGGAATTTATCGTCACCCATACAGAAACAGAAGCACTCCTTTTAGAAGCCAATCTCATCAAAAGATTGCATCCACATTTTAATGTACTCCTGCGTGATGATAAAAGTTTCCCTTATATTATGATTACAGATGATCATCGAGTGCCTGCACTTTACAAACATCGTGGTGCTCGAACACGAAAAGCTCACTATTTTGGTCCTTTTGCTTCTGCTGGTGCAGTGACACAAACAGTTCATGTTTTACAACGCGCCTTTTTATTACGAACCTGTACTGATTCAGTTTTTGAAAACCGTACACGCCCCTGTTTGCTTTATCAAATTAAGCGATGTTCTGCACCTTGTACTCATGAAATTAGTGACAGTGATTATAAAGAACTGGTGAAAGGAGCAAAAGCGTTCCTTTCGGGAAAAGATCAATCTATTAAAAGCGATATGGTTCAAGCTATGCATAAAGCCGCAGAAAATCTTGATTTTGAACAAGCAGCTTCCTATCGTGACCGCTTATCAGCCCTTTCTCACATACAAAGCCATCAAGGTATTAATCCTCAAACGATAAAAGAAGCGGATGTATTTGCAATTGCGCAAAAAGAAGGAATGACTTGTATTCAAGTGTTCTTTTTTCGCATGGGGCAAAATTGGGGAAACCGTGCCTATTTTCCTAAAGCAGATCCCTCTTTTTCCCGCACTGAAATTTTAGCGAGTTTTCTTGCCCAATTTTACGATAATAAACCACTTCCCAAAAGTATCCTTTTATCTGAAGAAATTGAAGAAAAAGCACTTCTTACAGAAGCATTTAGTCTCAAAGCAAACCACAAAGTATCCCTCTCTTTACCCAAACAAGGTGAACGGAAAACTCTTGTTAATCGTGCCTATCTCAATGCTCATGAAGCACTTGAACATAAGCTTTCTGAAACAGCCACCCATACAAAATTGCTTCAAGGTCTTGCTAAAACATTCCAACTACCTTTTCCTCCACGCCGGATAGAAGTCTATGACAATTCTCATATCATGGGAACAAATGCTGTAGGGGCTATGATTGTTGCTGGTCAAATGGGATTTATTAAAAATCAATATCGAAAATTCAACATTCGCTCAACAGATATCACGCCTGGCGATGATTTTGGCATGATGAAAGAAGTGATTAAACGAAGATTTTCACGCCTTATCAAAGAGTATGATCTGCCAAATAGAAGTCATGACATAAAAGATGATGATCTTTTTCCCATTTGGCCTGACCTTATCTTAATCGATGGTGGTGAAGGACAAATCAACAGCGTACATGAAATACTTGCTGAGTTACAATTAAATGATCTCTTCACAGTTGTTGGAATCGCCAAAGGTGTTGACCGTCATGCAGGACGTGAAAGATTTTTTATAAAAGGTATTTCCCCCTTTACACTTCCTCCACGTGATCCTATCCTCTATTTTTTGCAACGTCTGCGTGATGAAGCACACCGTTTTGCGATTGGAACTCATAGGATAAAACGAAAAAAAGCAACATTCAAAAACCCACTTGATGAAATCGAAAATATCGGTCCGACAAGAAAGCGTGCGTTGCTTCATCATTTTGGAAGTGCCAAAGCTGTTGCTAGTGCCTCATTTGAAGATTTAAAAAAAGTTACGGGAATCTCTATGACAATTGCACAAAAAATTCATAACCATTTTCATGAAAAATAGGCTTGTTTCATAACCTTCGCCTTGTTACGTTTAGGAAATATATTCTCTTTCACAAGAATTAAAAATGGCTCCATGAAAAATCATACTTTTTCTTTTCCAAATATTTTAACTTATGCACGAATTGTTGCAGTCCCAATGGTTGTTGCATGCTTTTTTTTAGAAGGGCGACTACAATCAAGTGATATCACTCGCTGGATTGCTGTTTCCATTTTTATCGTTGCATCCATTACTGACTTTCTTGACGGTTACCTTGCTCGTATTTGGGAACAAACATCCAATATTGGTCGCATGTTAGATCCAATCGCCGATAAACTTCTCGTCTCTGCTTGTCTGCTCTTGCTTGCCGCAGACAGTACCATCGCTGGGTGGACACTATGGGCAGCTATTATCATTCTTTGCAGAGAAATTCTTGTATCAGGATTACGTGAATATTTGGCTGAGTTAAAAGTTAGTGTTCCTGTCTCTCGTCTTGCAAAATGGAAAACTTTTGTACAGATGATCGCTATTGTATTTCTTTTAGCTGGACCAGCCGGTAATAAAATTTTCCCTTACACAGTAGAGTTTGGCATTACTATGCTGTGGATTTCTGCCCTCCTTACATTGTGGACAGGGTGGGATTATTTTCGTGCAGGTTTAAAACACGTTATCCTATGAATAGTATGGAATTTTATAATGATGATTTATCTTTTTGTACTTAAATAAAAGATGGGAATAGCATAAGATTGATTTGTTTTAAATCTATTAATGATAAATCAATAAAACACTTTTTTGCACATTACAAGTAAGGGTAGCGTGTAGATAAAAACTCTTCAGAAAACAGTAAATAGGCTTTATATTTTCGTAAAAGCAGCTGCAATATTAAAAGCTAAAAAAACGATTAATGCTCCATATGCTTTCAAAAAAATCTATAATCTCATAAGCAAAAAACCGAAATATAGTGTTTCGGATTTTTGCTTCTTATATACGCTTTATTATTATAAACGCTTTATTAACCAACAATTTCTACCTCAGGAAACCAAAAGGCGATTTCTGTTTTTGCCGTTTCAGCACTATCGGATCCATGGACAGAATTTTCGCCAATCGATAAAGCATGAACCTTACGAATTGTCCCTTCTTCTGCATCACTAGGATTCGTAGCCCCCATTACTTCACGGTTTTTAGCTATTGCATTTTCACCTTCCAAAACTTGTACAACGGTTGGACCAGAAGACATGAATTCAACCAATTCACTAAAAAAAGGACGTTTTTTATGAACAGCATAAAATTTTTCAGCCTCACGTCTGCTCATCCAGACACGTTTAGACGCAATAACACGTAGCTCCGCATCCTCAAGCATTTTAGTAATTGCGCCAGTCAAATTACGACGGGTTGCGTCTGGTTTAATCATCGAAAAAGTACGCTCTAAAGCCATTTAACCACCTTTATTTCATTTATAATATTCTCTAGCCATTTCTATAGCGAGCAAGGAGCCCTTTGCCAAGTGACTCTGCAAAAATCTACACAAATTCTCATAAACATAGAATAAATTATAAAGAAAACTTTAATAAAAATACCTGCAATTGCTTATCCCATCATAAAGATGCGCTACCGAATCTCAATAAATATTGAATCCTCTTTCATAATCTTAAATGCTTCCTATCAAAATTATCATTGAAATCAATCAAAAAATAACCATATCGTTAGAAACTATAGCGTACACCTAAAATACCCTGAAGGGACTGTTTTGTTTTACGCCCTTTAATATAATGTGCCTCACCATA
>NZ_JBHIPW010000072.1:0-6144 GCF_042196265.1 Bartonella sp. AP1QHHD | reverse complement strand
TGCCATAGACCCTTGCATTTTCATAAATTTTTGCAGATCCAGTAATTTTTGCATTATCCGAAACATGGGCATTATCGTAAACACGAGCATCACCATAAACCATGGCATTGCCACCGACCCAACAATCACCATTATGAGCTAAATTTGCAACCTTATGTATAAAACCGCCTAANAATCACCATTATGAGCTAAATTTGCAACCTTATGTATAAAACCGCCTAAATCACCAGCTTTTATATTAGCAAAATCCCTTAAAGCCCGAATGCGATAAAGAGTATAATCACCAACCTCTATTGTCTCACCTGTAAATTCGTATTTTTTTGCAGGCTCTTGTTGATTAACAAGCGCAGTTTCATTTGAAATGTTAGAGATAACGGGGGTGTTTTTTGATATATTTGTCATATTTAAAACCTTACGAAAATATTGTTTGTTATTGACACCCCTATAAGGGCGTCGGGCGCTAACAAACACGGTCGTAAGTCCGTTGGCATGCTTTCCCCATAAGGGTTTTGTATAGCATGACCACACCCGACAAAATCATAATACGCTATTCAAAGCATAAAAGACAGTCAGTATTTTAAAGAAATAGGAGAAACCTTACGTGGTTTATCCGCTTACGATTCAGTGTTTGTTAATCACTTGATTATTTATATAACAAAATACGTATTTATTGTCAAATAATATTTTATCTTTTTTGATATTTTTTGTATTTTTTTAAATACTTTGTGTATTGATAATATCTTATGCTTATGAATTTCTTCTTTTATATTTATGTGCTTTTAAATATATATTATGGTCTTTATAAAACGATTGCGTTATGTTTTGAATTATACATTTATAATATTTAGAAACGCTCTCATAATGCGTATTTTAAACTTTATAACCTATCAATTTTGTCACTAAATGAATTTTAATTTTTTTTGTGAATTTTGTTTATAACGCATTTATCATTTGAACTATCTTAATAAGCACCGCGCTCTTATAACCAATGCATTCATTTGCATTTTTGCTTTATTCAAACAAAGCTACTGTTTTTACGCATTCTTTATAGCTGTTATGTTCTTTATAGCCATGGCATCATTTTTCATTTTCATAAGAGAAACGATAAATAGGATAATTGCGATTTATTGCTTGTTATGAAAACATCTAAAAAGAGATTGATCATTATAAAGATTAGCAAAATCCCTTTTAATAGACCGTGTCAGTGTTGTCAGTTCTTTTTAGAGCCTATATTATTTTTTTAAATGAGAGAAAATTAAAATCAATATATTTCAATAGGTTAGTATTTTAATGATACAACCTTTATTAAATAGTAACCCATAAATTCAACTCACAATATATATTTGTCAGTTATGTGTCAGTAAATTGAACTGACAAAATAGATTATTTTAGTGAGTGATTAAAATGTGCTTTATGAAAAGCATATGATCCTTTAAAGCCTTTCAAAAGATAGTTTGTAACTCATAAGAAATGCTATCAAGATCATTATGGTTGTTAGTTTTGAAGATTTTGAGTATTCCTTTTACTCCCCTTTATATATTTTTTTCAATAAAAAAATAAAAGTTATTATATTTCAATATATTAGAATTTTAGAGATACAATCTATATTAAGATGAAACCTATAAATACAACTCATGGTATATTTTTGAAGGTACTTTGAGGGTTTGAGAAACCTTCAAAACCTATAAGCAAAATGAATATATATATAACTCTCTTAAACAAAGCTTTTGAAAACAATAAAGCTATCATTTTAGATTACGGTATAATCTTTTAAAGGCAATGTAAAAAAATCTAATTCTATTTAAGAGTGGGTTTCTTAAAAGTCTTAAAGCAATCCAAATAAGAGTATTTAAAAGTGCAAATGATTTCTTTTTAGAATAACGCATATAAACACTCCTTTTAAAGATTGTATGTAATCAACTTAACAAGAGAGGTATAGATTATGGTTATAAGCTCTATACCCCTTGTGAATTTAGCATGCCTATCATGTGAACATGCTTTATAAGTTATTCAGTTTCTCTTATTTCTAATTTTGGTAAGTTCTTAACGATTTTCATTGTTTCTAAACTTACGGTAATAACCCTTTGAAACAACTCCAATGGATAAGCAGGGTTGCCAACGGTTTCAACAGCATAGCGATTGGCATCATTCACAATGCCGCTCTTTTTATCAGTCTTAACACATTGACGCCCCATAACCCATTCAAGAGCGGGTCTACCATTGACGATATACTCATAAGCTTCAAGAGGGATATCTGTTATTGTGATATTGCTATTATAAATAACAGTGGTTTTATCCTTTTCCTTACTATCCTTAATTTTTGCGAATTTCATTTCAGTCACATAATAGAATTTCTCAGGATTATAGATCTCTGTAACTTTTGGATTGCCTTTTTTAAAGGTCACTGGATAAGGTTCTACAGTTTCATAATTCACGTGCAGATGACCCAATTCACGCCCTGCTGTTACAAATTTCCAAAAATCACCAGCACTTTTAACACAAGGGATACGAGGCAATTCTTTACATAAATTATCCGCATAACGGGCACGATAATCTTCCGAATGCAAAAGACCGTAAACGTAATAAAAGATGTCTTCTTTTGTTATAGTCTCATTAGGATAAGCCGATTTAAAATGCGCTAGCCCCTCATCAGTAATGGCATCACGAACTTTCTTTTGTGCATCTGTAGTAAATAAGCTATGGTCGTGAGTTTTTTTATAATTAGAACATAATAGAAGCGGATAGCATCTTGCTGTTTCTAATGTAGCATAGTTAATTGGTTTATTTGTCATGAGACATGAAAAATCTGATCGATTTCCTATGCCCGAAACACAAATCCCAAGATTATCAGGCATATCTGGATTAAAAAACTGATGTGTTTGTCCTAACATGTCATTAAGAAATGATGATGTATAATGCCACATTGTTACAAACGGACTATAGAGAGCAGGAACTGTTAGATGGGGTTCAAAGATTGCATCATCTCCCCGTTTTAAACGAGAAATAAGAGTATCCGTCCAACTAATTTTGGTAGCATCATAATCAATAATATTTTTTACAGATATAGATGGGTTTTCACTAACAAGACGTTTTTGTTCATTAAAAAATTCAATCGTTTTTTGAATAGAGGTACTTAGTGCGTTATTCGAAAAATTACAAACCCAAGAATCACGAGTTGATTTTATACCAAGCGATACTTCCTCAAATAACTTAGCATCTATTGGGGTATTCCTATTCCCCATAGGTATGAATTGATCAAAATCAGCAACTCTTTGCTTTATCCAATCACCATGTTTATCTGGTGTAATTATTTGCCAACCTTTTTTGCTCCGTGTAATGCCATCAATACTCCTAAATTTTTTAATTGTCTTAAGCTTTTCTTCTCTATTGAGATAATCTCCAATATCACGGAAATATATTTTCCCATGCTGTTGTGCATTTGGATTTTTTACGAGAATAGAGATAGCTATGGGAGCTCGTGATCCAGAACCAAAAATCTTGCCACCTTCTTTTCGCGAAAGTTCTCCAGAGGTTCGTTGATTACCCCGTAAATGGAAAACATAAAGGCTTGAAAATTCCTCAACGAGGCACTTGCGTAAACCATCCATAGAACTTCCATTGATAAAGCTTGCATTTGTGACAAAGCCGATTACCCCAGCATTATCAATACGGTCACTAGCCCAACGAATGGCACGAATATAACTATCATAAAGTTTGTTCCGATTTATAATTTTTGTTGATTTCAATATATATTTTTCACGGATACATTCATCTAATATGGGGTAAGATGTATTCGGATTATTATCATTAGCACTCTTTTGTCCAAAAGAATAAGGAGGATTACCAAAGATAACTTTGATATCCAGTTTCTTTTGATGTTCTAAATATTCACTGTTTTCTTTAAGTATACCTTTCATTAAATCTTGTTTTTCAATCATCCGAAACGTATCGGTTAAGCCAATATGCTTAAAGGGAATGTAATCACCTTTCATAAGACTATGATAGGCCGTTTCAATGTTAATCGCTGCTATGTAATAGGCAAGTAAAACAATCTCATTGGCGTGGATATCATGACGGAACTTATATTCCATATCCTCTGGTTTGATGAGATTGGATTGTAATAGCCGTGTGATAAAGGTCCCTGTTCCAGTGAAAGGGTCAAGAATAGAAAAACCCCGTGACCCCAAGCTTTTTCCAAACTCATTACGCAACACATCATCAACAGAATGAATGATAAAATCAACAACCTCAACGGGTGTATAAACAATCCCAAGCTTATCCGTGGTTTTCTTAAATGCCTTGGCAAAAAAACTTTCATAAAGTTTGATAATAAGATTCTGTTTTGCATGAGTTTCTGTAATACCTGCTGTACAGAATGTGACACTTTTGTAAAATTGATCAAGATCTTTGGTTTTTTCTTCAATGTTCGTTTTATCCAGTTCTCTTAAGATCTTGTCCATTGCTTGCGAAATGGCATTGTTCTGTACAAATTCATTACCGTCAAATAAAGCTTCAAACACGGGACGCGTGACAAGATGTTGCGCTAACATCTCAATCGCTTCCTCTTGCTTGATTTCACTGTTGACGTTGTTCTTTAATTCCTTATGGAATGCATCAAAGGCGTGAAAGGCTTCACTCTTTTCATCGGAAATCATATCTTTAAGATGATTGATATGGTTTTGAGCAATCTCAGCAACATTGTTCGCCCAAATGCCCCAATAATCCGTGATTTTAAAACTATCCAGAAAAATGGCTTTGACAAAATCAAAAAATTCAGAACGGCGGAATAGGTCTCCTTGTCCTCCAGATACCGATTGAGATTTGCTTTCTGCTGTTCCAATGACACGTCCAGAACTTTCTGTTTTGGATGGTATCGAGATCTCATCAACCGTTGTGGTAAGCTCTTTTAATTCATTGGCTCGTTTAATCTCTATAATTTCAATCGTATGGCTGCTATCTTGTCCTAAAGACATCTGATTAATTGTCCGAGCAAGCCTTTCGTCATGAGAATGTAAAGCATGCAAAACTTGCCAAACAACACGGTATCTCTTATTGTTTTTTAAAGCCTTTTTGGCTTCTAAGTGTGAAGGAATGATAATGGGTAAAATGATATAGCCCGTTTTTTTATTTGGAGCACGACGCATCACACGCCCTACTGCCTGTATCACATCCACTTGGCTATTGCGCGGGTGTAAAAACATGATGGCATCAAGAGCAGGGACATCAATCCCTTCTGAAAGACACCGAACATTGCTTAAGATCCGACAAACGTTTTGCCCCGCATCTTCTTTAAGCCAATCCAATTCCTCATTGCGTTTTTTGACGCTTTGCGTTCCGTCAATATGTCTTACTTCACAGTTTAGAAAGGGAACGGTTTGAAGGAAATCATCAATATGAGATTTGATAATTTTATTAAAGAGCTTTGTTATATATTGAGAGGTGTTAATGTCTTTGCAAAAAGCTAAAGCACATTGCATGGGCTCTGTATCATCATCATCAACAGCCGCTTGCTTATCTATTTTGGTAAGTGCTCTATAACAGCCAATAATTTTTGCCGCATCATCTAAATCAATTTCACGGTTTTCATTGGCAATAATCTCCTGTATGGCTGGTGTGATATAGGTTTCATTAATACCCAAGACCACAATCTTGTAAGGAGTTAAAAGTTCATTATCGACAGCTTCCGCGAAGGTATAATGATGAAGTTGTTTGCCATAAAGGGTTTCATCGTCCATAGATGCCAAAACAGCATTGATCTCATCCGCCCGCCTTTTAGCAGTGTCACTAAAGATACGCGGCGTTGCTGTCATATACAGACGTTTTTTGCCCCGAATGATGCTGTTATCGTGAACCTTGATAAATTCAGATTCATTGTCTTCAGTTCCCAATGAAGCCCCAGTTGTTCTATGGGCTTCATCACAGATGATCAGATCAAATTCGGGTAAACCATGCTCTTTTTGTGCATCCGAAATCACTTGGATAGAATGATAAGTTGAAAAGACCACGGTCATTGCATCTGCTAGGGATTCACAAGCTTCTTTAGCAAGGGCTTGAGCATCCGTGGTAGCAGGGAGAACAAGATCTGATGTTTCCATACCAACAATATCATCTTGATTTTTACGACGCTTGCCTACTTTCGTATCA